>JAEMRP010000068.1 GCA_016463265.1 Microbacteriaceae bacterium
AACACGCGAATTCCGGCCTGGGCAGCGATGTGGGCGGTCGCGGCGACCGTTGTCGCGCCGCTGAGTCGCTTTGCCAACAGAATCGGTAGGTCTCGAACGCTAGCCTTGGCGATGTCTTTGTCAGCGATCGTCGCGAGCCCCACGGCGTCGAGGCCTACCGTCGGGATTCCATCAATCACCGCGATCGTCGCCGGGACGACTCCCTTGCTCCGCAAAATTTGCTCGAACTCGATGGCTGCCTCGCGGTTGCGCGGGCGCGGGAGTCCGTGCGAAATAATCGTCGATTCGAGGGCGACGACGGGCGTGTTGTTCGCAAGAGCGCGGGCGACTTCTGGCGCAATATTCAACATAGGCACCCTGTGACGATACCGCACGCTCTACTATCGAATTGTGCCCAGTGAAATCACTTCCGACCTTCCCCTGCGCCGCGGTGACCGCGGCTTGCCCGCTCTGTGTCTCGTGACCGGGGCGACGGGTTACATCGGTGGCCGCTTGGTTCGCGAACTACTCGCTCACGGCTATCGCGTCCGTGTCATGGCCCGCCACGCCGAGCGCTTGCGCTTTCACCCCTGGATCGACAAGGTCGAGGTCGTCGACGGTGACGCCACGAACCGCGAGGACCTCACGCGCGCGGTCGAAGGCGTCGACGTCGCCTACTACCTGCTGCACGCCCTCATGTCCCCGCAGAACTTCGAGGAGGAAGAACGTCTCGTCGCGACACTGTTCAGCGAAGAATGTCTTGCCGCAGGTGTCTCGCGAATCGTGTACCTCGGCGGAATGGCCGACGCCGATTCGACGTTGTCTCCGCACCTTCAGTCCCGCGCCGACACCGGTGGCATCTTGCAGAACAGCGGTGTCCCCACTCTCGAGTTACGTGCGGGAGTCGTCATTGGTTCGGGTTCTGCGTCGTTCGAGATGCTGCGCTATCTGACCGAGCGCCTCCCGATCATGACGGTCCCCAAGTGGGTGAACTCGCGAATCCAGCCGATTGCGGTTCGGGATGTTCTTCGCTACCTCGTTGGCGCCGCATCGCTGCCTGATTCCGTATCGGGCGACTACGACATCGGTGGACCCGATGTGTTCACCTATCGAGAGATGATGGAACACTACGCCGCGGCGGCCGGGCTCCGGCCGCGAATCATCATCCCCGTGCCGGTTCTGACGCCGAGACTGTCGAGCGGCTGGGTCGGGCTCGTGACACCAGTCCCGTACACGCTCGCCCGCAGACTCGTCGCAAGCCTGAAGAACGAAGTAGTGGCTCGCAACGACGACATCCGGCGTCTGATTCCCGACCCCAAATCCGGGTTGACGACATTCGACCGCGCCGTGGTGCTTGCACTGGCAAAGATCAAGGACGCCCACGTCGACACCCGTTGGTCCGATGCGTCCCTTCCCGGTGCGCCTTCGGAGCCCCTCCCAACCGACCCCAAGTGGGCCGGTGGCACGCTGTATCAAGACATTCGTATCGCCCAGAGCACCGACTCGGTTGACGAGGTGTGGAAGCGCATCGAGTCAATCGGGGGCGATAACGGCTATTCCACGGCCAGTTGGGCGTGGGAAGCGCGCGGACTACTGGATCGCCTCGTCGGCGGACCCGGTCTTCGTCGGGGGCGTCGCGACCCGAACCACCTGGTCGAGGGCGAAGCGCTCGATTTCTGGCGCGTCGAATCCCTTCGCCCACCACACGTCTTGCGCCTTCGCGCCGAGATGCGCAACCCGGGCTTGGCCTGGCTGGAATTCACGGTCGAGGCCGCGGGCACTGGGGCGAAGGTTACGCAACGCGCCTTTTTCGCGCCGCGAGGGCTCGCCGGGCACGTCTACTGGTGGCTCGTGTGGCCGATGCACGGCTTGGTGTTCCCGTCGATGGTGAATTCCGTGGCACGCGGACGAAAAAACAAACGCCGGTGACGCGGTCGACGGCTGGCAATAGCCGCCTTGCCATCCTTGCCCTGTTTGGTGTGACCGCAGCGTGGGGAGCGTCGTTCGTCCTCATGAAGCCCGCGATCGAGCGTCAGCCGATTCCAGACTTCCTCGCGACGCGGTTCGTCATCGCGGCCATCATCCTGATACTCGTTCGTCCGTCGGTCCTGTCGAACATCACGCCGCGGGTCTGGTGGACCGGGGGTGTCGCGGGAGTCGTCCTCTCTGTCGGCTATGTAGCCCAAACCATCGGGCTGCACTATGCAACCGCGGCAATCACGGGATTCCTCACGGGACTGTACGTGGTGGGAACGCCGCTGCTCGCGTGGCTTCTCTTTCGTCAGCGGCTCAACCGCAGGGTGATCGTGGCCGCGAGTCTCGGGTTGACCGGGCTCGGGATTATCTCGCTCAACTCGTTCGGGATCGGCGTCGGTGAAATCTGGATCATCGTGGGGGCACTCTTTTTTGCTCTCCACATCGTTGTCTTGGGTCGCTGGGCCCCCGGCAACGATTCCTACGCTCTCACGGTCGTTCAGATTATCGTCGTGGCGATTATCACCGCTGGCATGACGTTCGCGGATGGTGACGGATATGTCGCTCCGCCAGATGCCGACGTCTGGATCGCGGTGCTCATCACCGCGGTATTCGCGACGGCCCTCGCCTTTCTTCTCCAGACCTGGGCGCAGTCCAAAATGGACGCTTCGCGGGTCGCGGTTATTCTCACGGCCGAAGTTCCCTGGGCCGCGGGCCTCGCCGTTGCGGTAGGCCAAGAAACGCTCGCCGTTCGCACCATCATCGGCGGGTGCATCATGATTGCGGCAATGCTGATCGCCGAATGGCCCTCGCGCCGACAGCCTCGTAAGGGCGAAATCCTTCCGGTTCACCCGCTCGGGCACTTCGAATAGCCGGCGGCAAATCCGCTAGTCGATTACACCAAACCGTTTCTTCCACGCCAATATGCGTTTCACTTTGTCGATTAATTCGTCGCGGGTAAGTCCTTTCGGGGAAATCTGCGCAACAACGCGCTCCACGATATCCGAGGGCCCGCTGCAGATCAACGCGACATCCACGCCCGCATCGAGAGACGAGCGCACTACCTCACCCATGCGATTATTGACTCCGACGAGCGCGGCCCCCATTGACAGCGAGTCGGTGACAATCAGGCCGTCTGGCCCGATTTGATCTCGAAGAATCGCGAGCGCCTTCGGCGAGCGACTCGCCGGAACCCCGCGTTCCGTTAGCCCTTTCGATTCCAAGTGTCCGACCATCACGGCGGTGAAGCCCGCCGCGATCGCTCGATCGAACGGTACGAGATCGGATATCTGGAGTTCATCATAGGCCGGAATAATGCCCGGTGAATAGTGAGTGTCGGTCGCGCGTCCGTGCCCTGGCCAGTGCTTGATGACGGGTGCGACTCCGACTGATTCGAGTCCCGTCGCCCAGGCAATCACCGAACGCGCGGCACCCGACGGGGTGGACGAGAACGCTCGCGACTGACCTCCTATGAAGTGTCCGGGGCTGTTTAGATCGGCGACGGGCGAGAATGCCATGTCGACGCCGAGTTTCTTCATCGCCTTCCCGTACTTCGCGGCAGTGCGGGTGACCTCAGCGTCAGTCCAGGTTCCCATGATTTCCGCTGATCGAAGCGGGTAAATCGCATCAGCGAGACGTTGGACGGCCCCGCCTTCCTCGTCGCTTGCGATGAGCGGCGGAACACCGTCACCCGAACACGCAACCAATGTCGTGATCTGTTGAGAAAGATCGTTCGGTGCAACACCGCCAAGGAATACCACTCCGCCGAGACCTTTGCGAACCGCGTGCGACAGCGCACCTATGTTCGACACCGACACACACTGAAAAATCGTCTGGGCGACGAGCTGCCGATCGGTCCACGTGGTGGGGTCGGCGGAGTCGAAAGCACGTTCGTCATCAAGTGGGGTGACCGTCGGAGTCGGAATCGGCGACGGTGTCGTTGATCCTGCCCCGGGATCAACCTTCAACGGGCCACTATCGACCGACGGAGCGCAGCCAGTCACAGCGAAAATTGCGGCGAATGCAACAAACGCCGAGACTCTGCGGATATGTCGCCCCATGGGTCACGACACTATCAGTCGAGGCGTCTCGTTACCCGAATCGGCCGTGAACATAGTCGAGCGTTCGGGGGTCCTGAGGAACCGAGAACATCAGTTCCGTCGGGCCCGCCTCGACGATTCCGCCGGGTGTTCCTGCCTCAGCAAGGAAGAACGCGCAATCATCCGACACACGCTGAGCTTGCTGCATGTTGTGAGTGACGATGACAATGGTGACCTCGGTAGAAAGCTCCTGAATCGTCTGCTCGATGCGCCGCGTCGACGTGGGGTCTAGAGCCGAGCAGGGCTCGTCCATCAAGAGGACCGACGGACGAACGGCGAGCGAGCGAGCAATGCACAGACGCTGTTGCTGACCACCCGAAAGGCTTCCGCCGGCGTTGCGAAGTCGATCTTTGACCTCGGTCCACAGCCCAGACTTGGCCAGGGTCTCTTCAACCAGGTCGTCTGCTCCGCTTCCCGAAATTTTGCGGCCGGTCAGTGTCAACCCCGACAACACGTTGTCTCGGATGCTCATCGCGGGGAACGGGTTCGGCTTCTGGAAAACCATACCGACCTGGCGGCGAACGTCGGTTATCTTGATTCCGTCGTCGTAAATATCGTCCTCGTTGAGGCGGACTTCGCCGGCGAGCGCGGCGCTCGGAACCAGTTCGTGCATGCGGTTCAAGGTGCGCAGAAAGGTTGACTTACCGCAACCGGACGGGCCGATCAACGCGGTTACCTTCCCGGCCTCCATAGTCAGGTTGACCTTTTCGAGGACCTTGTGGTCGCCGAACCAGCAGGAAATGTCGACCGCAGTCAGGGTCGCTGGAGCCTGCAAATCGGTGTCGAAGGCGGAAAATGTAGACATAGTGAGTTTCTTTTCTAGTACAGGTTAGGGAGAAGGACAACAACTTGTTCGGCCAGAACAATACCTAATGCGAGCAGCGTGGGAACGGCAACCACCCAGGTTTGAAGTCGGCCCCAGTAACGCATGCCGGCAAGAGCGAGAAGCACGAGACCGATTCCGAGCTCGAGGATGAGCAGCAACGGGAGCCAACCACTGTCGTCACTACCGAGAATCTTCTCGGCGGGCGTCAACGATGCCGCGTACACCACAGGAAGCGCGGTTTCTTTCGGGGTGCTGATGAGGCTTGCATCGACCCGAATGACGGTGTCTGGGAAGAACGGAAAACCCGTCGTTGAGACGAGAGTTAGCGTACCCGGCGCGGTTGACACAGCCTTGGGTGGAGCGTCGCCTGTGCGAACGCCGCTGATGCGGTACAACGATTTACCCTGGCCTGTTGTCACGCGAATGGTGTTTCCGGCTCTAAGTTGAGCCAGTCCACCGAAAGGGCCGCCATAGAGCGATTGACGACCGTAGATTACGGATGCTCC
>JAEMRP010000069.1 GCA_016463265.1 Microbacteriaceae bacterium
TACTGGTTCACGAGGTCGATGAGAACGATGGCGTTCGTGACCACGATTCCGACGAGCATCAACAACCCGATAAGCGACGAGATTCCCAGTGGGATTCCCGAGATGATCTGAAGCGCAATCGCACCAGTCGCCGCGAACGGAATCGAGACGAGCAACAGTAGGGGTTGACGCAACGATCGGAACGTCGCGACCATGACGACGTACACGATCAGGATTGCGGCGAGCAGCGCGAGACCCAACTGTTGGAAGGACTCCACCTGGTCTTGGGCGACACCACCAACCGTGGCTGTGGTTCCCGACGGCAACTCGACGCTCGCGAGCGCAGCGTTAACCGCCACGGTCGATTCAGAGAGGTTGTCCGACGTGGGCGTTACCGCTACAGACGCCGACAACACACCGCGCTCCGTGGTGCGCGATGCGGCCGTTTCGGTGATGCCGATGGTTGCAACATTAGAAAGACGAACCTTGGCTCCGAGCGGCGTCGTCAATTTATACTTGCGCAATTCGTCCAACGTTTCCGGCGAATTCTTCGTTTCCACAATGAGGTCCATCGTGACGTCATCGATAACGACCTGACCGATGGCGCTCGGTGCGATGAGACCGGCCAGCGTGCGCCCGATGATTACTTCCGACAGGGCGTACTTCGCCGCAGCCGCGCGCTTGATCGAGATCGAGATGAACGACTGGGTGTCGTCGAGCGAGGTCGTGACACTGTCGGCCGATTCGGACTCGGTGATCGCCGCGGCGATGGCTGCGGTAACGGTGGTGAGCGTCTCTTCTGAGGGCGCCTTTACCGTGATGTCGATTGTTTGGGAACCAAAGGCTCCGCCCTGCGCCGAACTAATCTCGCCCGTGTCCGCGATGGTTTCGAGGTCGCGCGTGACTTCGGTGCGTACGAGGTCCGCATCCACCTCGTCGGAAATCGTGATTTGGTAGACAATGTTCCCGGCCTGGCCGTTGAACGCGGCGAAACCATTGCCGCCACCAATCGACGTCTGCACCGTTTCGATTCCCTCATAGGCTAACAGTTTGGCTTCGACACCCTCGGCGACCTCGGCGCGGTCCATGAGCGTGAGTCCGCCGGGTGTCGAGTGCGTGAGCGTGATGGTGGACTGGCCACTACCGCCCACAAAGTTGGTCTTGACGAACGGTGTCAGTGCGAGCGTCCCTCCCAGAGTGAGAAGGGCGATGAGCATCGTCGCGACGGGATGGGTGACCGTCCAGCGAACAATAGGGCGGTAGTTGCGTTGCAAGAAATCATTGTCTTCCGATACCGACTTGATCGGCTTGGCTGGCTTTGTCGACGTGTTCTTTTTCGGCTTCTTGTCCCCGAGGAACCAATACGCGAGCACCGGAACAATCGTGAGCGACACGAAAAGCGAGGCGAGGAGCGCGATCGTGACGGTGACAGCGAAGGGCTGGAACAGCTCGCCGGACAAACCGCCGACGAACGCCAGCGGAAGGAACACAGCGACCGTGGTGATCGTCGACGCGGTGACCGCCGTTGCGACCTCTTTGACGCCGTCACGAATGGCGACCATACGTTCTTCACCAAGCGACAAGTGCCTCTTGATGTTTTCGACGACCACGATTGAGTCGTCAACCACTCGACCGATCGAGATGGTGACGGCGCCGATGGTGAGGATGTTGAGTGAGAAGTTGCTCGCCCACATACCGATGAACGTGAGCAACAACGATGTCGGAATCGACACCGCGGTGACGAGTGTCGATCGAATCGACAACAGGAATACGAGGATCACGATGATGGCAAAGATCAGCCCGAGGAGGCCCTCGACTGCGAGCGATTCGATGCTCTTTTCGATGAACGGCGCCTGGTCAAAGACAATGGTGAATTTAGTGCCGTTACCGAGCAGGTCGGTTAGCGCGGGCAGGGCCGCTGTGACCGCACGGGACACGTCAACAGTGTTCGCGTCGGCACGTTTTGTGATGGCAAGGGTCAGCGACGGCTCGCCATTGACGCTGGAGATGGAGGTGATCGCATCGGGCTGGATTGACACGCTAGCGAGCGCCCCAATCGTGGTAACCGATAGCGTCGTTGGAGCCGTCGTCGCACCGGCCGACGCCAACGCTGACAGGCTTGATGTGGACGATGCAGGGGCTGCGGGGGCTGCGGGGACAACGGTGTTCACCGTATCGCCCGCGACACTTCCCGTAATGTCGGCGACGGGGAAGGTGTGAGCAAAGCAGTAATAGAAGGTGTTGCCCTTGTTCCACTGGGTCTGGCTCGTCGGGTATCGGACATCCGACAACAATGTCGGGTAGGTCGCGTAGGCCGACTCCTCAATAATTCCGGAGGCGAAGCACTCGCCCATCGCGACGGGTCCCACGGCAGAGTCTCCAGGGTAAATAGGGATTCCCGCATCCGTCCGCAGGTCACCGACGCGAACAAGTTGCGCCTCGTGCGCAACGGCACAGTCGACTACGTCGTACGTACTCTGATATGCGTCATCAGTCAACGGGTTTGCGTCGTCGTAGTTATCGATACATTCGCCACCGTTCAACTCGTCCCAACTCCACGTTCCGGCCGCCCGAGGAATCACCGAGATGGTCGGAAACGTCGGCATAGTCGGCGCGGTCGGCACCGTGACTGCCGGCGGCTTGTAGGGAATCGTGACGGGGACCGAGCGGATGTCACTGAGGCTCGCGAGGGGAGTTCCCGACACAATCGACAATTCACCTCTCGTGGACATGACGCTGCCCGCACCGATTCGAATTCCGGCGGTCTGTAGTGCGGTCTGGATGTCGGTGTTCGTCAATTCCAGGTCCGCCAACTTATCGGCGTTGGGGACGATGGCAATGTGTTCACCGTTTGCACCAAACACCGCCGCGTCTCGAACGCCGTCCAACTTGGTCAGTTCTTTAACCGCGATGTCCTTCAACGCTTGGTTCAGTTGATCGGGCGCGAGATCGCTCGTCACCGCCATTTGAAGAACGGGTATGTCCGAAAAAGAACCAGCGATAACCTGCGGCTCGATTCCAGCCGGAAGCAGGCTTGAAATCCGGTTGATTGCCAGTTGGACCTTTTGTTCGGCCGATTCGAGGCTCGTGCCGTAGGCGAACGCGGCGGTGATCTGAGACAGACCATTCTGCGAGGTCGCGGTCGTCGATTCGAGTCCGTTTACTCCCTGAATAGCCGTTTCGATAGGGGTCGAAACTTCTTTCTCGACAATGATCGGCGAGGCCCCTGGATAGTTCGTGACGACGACGAGTTGTGGGAACGTGATTGAGGGAATCAACTCGAGCTTGAGCAGCGACATCGCGATGCCACCAAAAATTGCAACCACAACCGTGACCAGCGCGATGAGTGCGCGGTTCCTGAGGCTGAATATGGCGAGGCGGTTCATGACGTTGTTCCTTTAGATAAACGGTGACGTGTGTCGGACGAATCCGACGCCTAGGGCGTTGCGGCGACCCACGCGACGATCGCGTCGCGAACATAACTCGCGCCGTCAATTCCACCGTAATGACGAGCGAAGCGCTCGTCGGCGACATACATGTTTCCGAGGCCGATGAATTGCTCGGCGGTGGGCTCGATTCCGCCCCAACCCTGGGTTACCCAGGCGCGGTGACGAACGACGAGAGCAACGACAGCGGAGTCCGTGACGGCTAACGACGCGTCTTTCGCACCCAAATATTCGACCTTGAGAGCGACGCCCTCGGCGAGGAAGGCGTCGCGGCCGATGGCGTCACGGTGCTTCCACCACGACGATGACTGGCTCCAGGCTTTCTTGCCCCAGCCTTCAACGACTTCGCCACGATAGTCATCGTGACTGAAAACCGGAACTACGGACACGGGCACTCCTTTGGCGTCGTGCAACTAGCCTAACTGGCAAATTCTCGGGAACCGACACGAGTACGCTGGCGGTTGTGCACACGTCACTGAAGTCCGTTTTGGCCGTGTTTATCGGCGGGCTTGTGGGTAGTGCGGCGCGCATCGGCATCACACTTGTTGCGGGACAAATTGACGACCACTGGTGGCCGTATCCGACACTGTTCATCAACCTGGTCGGTTCATTTGCCCTGGGGTACCTCGTTGCTCGCGGCATGCCTTCTCTGCCCGCTTGGATACGACTCGGAGTCACGACTGGTTTTCTCGGGGCCTTCACCACACTGTCTGCCATCTCGCTCGACGTCGTGGTGCCCATCATTCGCCACGGTGTCGGGCCACTCATCGTGATGGGGTCCTACGCCGTTGGGTCCATCATTGTGGGTCTCGTCTGCGCGATTGCTGGGCTACGGCTCGGCGCGCGCGGTTCGGTGGCGACATGATTGACACCTGGTGGGTACTCGCGCAAATCGTGGCGGGTGCGCTCGGTGCACTGGCTCGATTCGGCGTCATGACGATCGTCCGTCCGGGCGTGTGGTCGTGGGGACTCTTCGTTGTGAACGGTGCGGGAAGCCTCGCGGTTGGCGCTGCCGCCGGTGCGTTCGCGGTGCAAGCCCTTGACTGGACAATCGCGTCTCTCGTTCTCGCATTCGCTGCAGGGCTCACCACTTTTTCGACTCTGACCGTCACGGCCGCCCAACACATCGAGCGACGTGAAATCCGCATCGGCTCGATCATGGTGACGTCACATGTGGTCGTCGGGATCGTTGTGGCGGCACTTGGGTATATCTCCACCCTCGTGCTGCTCGGGTCGTGATATTCTGAAAGCCTGACGCCCCGGACACGACGATCGCCGGTGAGGCGAAAAGCGCGAGGGAAAGGGGTCCACTATGGGCCGCGGCCGTCAAAAAGCGAAGCACACCAAGGTTGCGCGCGAACTGAAATACTTCAGTCCCGACACCGACCTGACGAAACTCGAATCGGAACTCGGTGCAAACCCGCGTCTCGACGAAGACCTGGCAAAATGGCCGGAATATGCGTCACCCGCTCCGACCAGCTCCGATGCCGACGCGGGCGATGACATCGACGGCACAGACGAGGTTCAGTCGGCGTAAGTGCCGACCAGTCGTACGGCTCCGCCGGCGACTCCCTTGGCGCTCGTGACGTAACCGTCGAAAGAGTGCTCGCGGTCCGAAATGTGACCGACAACCCAGGATTCGATTCCGGCGGCGGTCCAATCGCGGGTCAGCGTGCTGGCCGATTCGTGGGACACGACGGCGAGCATTCCTATCCCCAAGTTCCACGTACCTTCGGTCGATTCGAGTGACTCCCCCGCCCATTCACTGAGAACGCGGAAGACGCGCGACGGACTCCACGTCGAGCGATCGAGGTCGACCCACACGCCCGCCGGCAACACGCGGGCGAGGTTTGCGGCGATTCCGCC
>JAEMRP010000070.1 GCA_016463265.1 Microbacteriaceae bacterium
ATCCGTTGCGGTCGACGAATACATCGAGGCGTTCGCTGAGGGCGTTGACCACCGAGGCGCCGACACCGTGCAAGCCACCCGACGCCGTGTACGAGCCGGAGCCGAACTTGCCACCCGCGTGCAATTTTGTGAAGACTACTTCGACACCGGAAAGGCCCGTCCGGGGCTCAATATCGACCGGGATTCCGCGACCCGTGTCGTGGACCTCGACACTGCTATCGGCGTGAAGCGTGACGCCGATTGATGACCCGTATCCCGCCAGGGCTTCGTCAACGGAGTTATCGATTATTTCCCACAGACAGTGCATGAGACCACGTTCGTCTGTCGAGCCGATGTACATCCCAGGGCGCTTCCGAACCGCCTCGAGTCCTTCAAGGACACTGAGATGACGGGCGGAATATTCGGTAGCCAATGATTTAGCCTTCGCTGACGGGGACGTGTCCTACCCTAGGCGAGCCCGTGGCGGCAGGGCAACAGGCTCTCCGCGGTTGTGAACAAAATTTACGCCCATGGCGAAACGAGGTGTTTTTCGAACGGGAATGTCCGACTCTCGTGATGGAATAGAGACATCGAAAGGAAGTATATGACCACGACGCACTCCCCCTCTGAAACCGCCACCGCACACGAGCTCAGCGCGCTCGATCGATGCGATTCGTGCGGAGCACAGGCCTACGTGCGCGTTCGAATTCGGTCCGGCGAACTCTTCTTCTGCGGACACCACGCGAGTGAGGTCAAGCCGGCGCTCGCTCCGGCCGCTCTCGAGTGGCTCGACGAGACAGACCGCCTCATCGCTGCCGACGCGAGCTAACTCCCACTCTCGCGCTCGTTGGCGCTAACCTTCGAGCGCTCTCTGTTCTAGCCAGTCACTCGCTCAAACTCGGACCACATTTTCGTGTCCTGGAATTCCCGAAGCCGTGCGTCATAAGCCGCAACCGCAAATTCGCTCAGTGCAAGTTGAGGTTCACGAGACGGAACGAGTGATGACAACAACCACTCCGTGAGATGGGGGTTCATCAATAGGACCGGGCCGATCAACGAAGTTCCAACGAAATTTTCGCGACGAACTCCTTCAACGTGTGTTGTCGGGTTCCGGCCGATGCCGCGCGAAGTCGCCATGAACCCCGGGATTTCCGGTGAACTCGAGACCATCGAAAATTGCGATTTGTAGCCGACAATTGGCTGAGACGTTCCCTCGAACGAGCCCATCACCTTGCCGGTATAGCGCTCGAACATCCCCACCTCGGTTGAGAAGTCGAAAATACCCACACCCGGAATGTCATACTTCATCTCTGCGTTGACGATGCGCGATCCCAGACATTCCATTGCGTTATGGGTGAACAGAAAATGTGTGCCCGTTTGGATGAGTTCATCAATCCTGGATTTGTGGGGAGCGAGTCGAGCGATCGCTCGAATTTGACCGCTTTCCGTGAGCGGTCCGAGATAAACCAAATCGACTTTTCTCGAAACAAACGCCGGAGTCTCGTTGAGGCCTGTTCGAATAACACGCGCGTCAGGAAGACACCGTGCGAGGTAATCGATGTTCGCATTGTCACCGTGCAAGTTCGCGATCTCGGGGAACAACATCTCAATCGTCAACGTCACGAGCTCTTCTCCATCAGGCGCTGCCGCAATTTTCGGTGAACCACGTCGCCGGTCGGACCGGCATTGTGATTGCTGTGGAGATTGAACACCACATCGACTTCCCCGAGAGGCACCAGATCCGCCCCGCGTGTTTCCGACTCGACCAACACGATTCTGTTCGAATCAACGCCGGCCAGGGCGAGTCGTAGTGCTTGATCGTGGCGCCGAATTCCACCAACATAAATCGCAGAAATCGATGGGTCTGCTAGATATTCGTAGTCTGCGTCGTACGTCCACGCCGTGTTTTCGACCCCGTCGAAGCGGTCGGTTGTTTCGTCGATGGCGAGCAATACGATCTTGCGGCCGGGCACCGAGACGATGTCCGCAAATGCCCGCGACACCGCAACTCCCACCAGTCCCTTCGTGAGGAGTCGAACGAGACGCACGCCACCCACTGTTTCTTCAGCGAAACGACTCGTCGGCGGCGTGAGCGACTCGACGACCGACCCAATTTTCTGTGGTGCAACGTTGAGCACGTCGAGCGTCGCCGCTACGGCCGCCACGTTGTAAATGTTGACGACGCTTTCGTTCGTCAGGCGAATGCCGACCGTCCCGGAATCAATCGTGAGCGACCTCAATCCCGATAAGCGGTCGATCGGCGACACACGGACGTCGGCCACCGGAGACCTGAAATCACACGCCGGACAACGAACGCGCCCGATGTGGTTGAAGCGCCAAAAGATCCAGTCGAGTCGTTCGTCGCACCGCGGGCAGATCGCTGCGTCCACCGCGGAACCGCCCGGTTCGCGCGGTTCATTTCCGGTCGGGTCGACGCCGAAAAAATGCCGGGCGTTCGCATCGCTGCCGAGCGACGCGGTGATGAGATCATCGGAGTTGAGCACGAGAGTTGTTGCCGGCGAAATTGCGGACGACAATATCCAGGCGATGTATTCCGGATGGGCGTTTCGCTTGATGGAGTCGCGGGTCAGATTCGTACACACCACAATGTCGGGAGCTAACTGCGGAAGCACTCGCAACGCGGAACGTTCGTCCATCTCGAGCACCGCGACGTCACTCCGACATCTCCCCCACACCGTGACCCCGTTGATGAGAGTTGCGACGATGCCGTCGCGGAGGTTGGAACCGGCCCTGTTCGTGGACACCCGCTTTCCGAGTGTGTGAAGTGCATCGGCAAGGAGGTTTGTGGTCGTGGTTTTTCCATTCGTCCCCGTCACGACAATGACCGTGTCGGGGCGAGCGATGACTCCGAGAAGATTCGGATATACCCACAGTGCAATGCGCCCAGGGACATGTGTCCCCTCGCGACCGAGAAAGCGAAGTATCGTCCCCGCACATTTTCCAAGCCAGAGGGCGGCGAGTGCACGCAACCCGTACCGCGGTCCGTGGCGTTTGCCAGGTGTAGGGACCGTCGGTTCAGTCATTACTCGAGGAACTCGCGAATGGTGACAGACCGAGAGGGGTGACGCAATTTTGTCATCGTCTTCGACTCAATCTGGCGGATGCGCTCGCGTGTGACGCCAAACGTTTCACCGATTTGGTCGAGCGTCTTGGGGATCCCATCACCGAGCCCGTAGCGCATGCGAATCACGCCTGATTCACGCTCGGACAACGAATCGAGAACCGACTCCAACGCGACCAGTAACATGCGATTAGCGACGGCGTCGAGTGGAACAATCGCCTCCGTGTCCTCGATAAGGTCTCCGAATTCGGAGTCACCGTCTTCACCCAGAGGAGTGTGGAGCGAAATTGGCTCGCGACCGTACTTTTGAACCTCGACAACTTTTTCCGGTGTCATGTCCAATTCATTGGCCAATTCCTCGGGGGTCGGTTCGCGCCCAAAATCCTGCAGCAACTGGCGTTGAACACGGGCCAGTTTGTTGATGACCTCGACCATGTGAACCGGAATTCGAATCGTTCGGGCCTGGTCAGCCATCGCGCGAGTGATTGCCTGACGAATCCACCAGGTTGCATAGGTCGAGAACTTGAATCCCTTCGTATAATCGAACTTCTCCACCGCGCGAATCAGACCAAGGTTTCCCTCTTGAATGAGGTCGAGAAATTGCATTCCACGGCCGGTGTAGCGCTTCGCGAGCGAAACGACAAGTCGAAGGTTAGCTTCGAGAAGGTGGCGTTTTGCGCGCTCGCCGTCGTCGGCGATGATCCGGTATTCGCGGCCTTCTCGACTTTTCTGCTTGGCTCCGGAGAGCTTCGCCCACTTTTCTTCGGCGAATAGTCCGGCCTCGATCCGAAGGGCGAGTGTGACTTCCTGTTCGGCGTTGAGAAGGGCAACCTTTCCGATTTGTTTCAGATAGTCCTTGACGGGGTCGGCCGTGGCACCCGTAATCATCGTCGACACCGAGGGGATCTCGTCATCACCCGACGAAATGTGGATTGCGTCCGCGGGCAAGGTCGCCGTGAGCGCGGTCTTGACGTCTTCAGCCTCGTCGTCCGTGAGCTCAATCACCTCGTCTAGGGCCGGCACACTCATGTCCTCAACCTCGACAATGTTGTCATCACCAACCACGAGGACGACATCGAACTCTTCATCACCAATGAGCTCTGCGTCATCGCCGGGAGCAGCTTTTTTGCGAGACGCGGCGGCGGGCGTTTTTGCCGGTGCCTTTGCCGGTGCCTTCGCCGGTGCCTTCGCGGCGACCGTTTTGGCGGCTACCGTTTTGGCGGCTACCGTTTTTGCCGGTGCCTTTGCTGGTGCCTTTGCCGGTGCCTTCGCGGCTACCGTTTTCACGGGTGCCTTCACAGCAGGCTTCGCAGAAGCTTTCGCCGCGGGGGCTAAAGCAGCATCTTCCTGATTCTTATTCTTGCGATTGAAAAGGTTGAAACGGCGGGGGGCGTCAGCCATGAACAGTTCCTCTTTCGGGCAGTAGAAACCCCCGTGTCAAATCGGCTGGGCCGCTGACTCGGGGTCTTTCAGTTGATAGGTTACCACGGGCGACTAGTCGTAAGAATTACCGCGTGTTCGCAAAAAGTTTTCCAGTTCGGTCGCGATGCTCTCGGCGCTCGGAAACTGCCCTTCGTCGTCGACAAACGGTGACGGAGTGGGGTTGTCGAGCATGTACTTATCGTGACGGCTTTCCAAATTCGTGATCAGTTTCGCTAGTTCATCGTTGTCCGCCACTTGATCAGCGATTCCCGTGAGAAACTCCCGACCCGTCTCTCTCAACGCATCGGTTTGAAGTGATATTCCCGTACCTGTTGTAATCGCATCAACGACAGCGAGCGTTCCGGCCGGGAACTCGGCATCCGCGAGGTAGTGCGGTATCAACAAGACAAAACCGG
This sequence comes from Microbacteriaceae bacterium, assembly GCA_016463265.1. GTDB lineage: Bacteria > Actinomycetota > Actinomycetes > Actinomycetales > Microbacteriaceae > MWH-TA3. Next base: position 4,900 of record JAEMRP010000070.1, read on the forward strand.
CAACGGGGTGTTCCAATCTGGTGAGCATGAACTCGACCAGGTGAACAAACGTGCCAGGCACTTCGGTCGTTGGTTTCCAGACGGAATACTGCTCGATCAGGTCGTCTCGATTTCCGCTCACCGTCATGCCAACCGGTCGAGTGTGTGGAACGGGCATCGGAATAGCGTGAACCCACATCGTCTCTGAGGTCTCAAACTTTTCGATCGCGGTCACGACAGCTTCGGCGGCGGCTTCCCATCGATAATCCGGCTCGTATCCGGTCAGCAACAGAAACTGCACTCCAAGTTCATCGGTCACCAGTCTCAAAACGAGTTCCGGTGGGCGGTAATCCGTCAGGCGCGTCTGTTCGAACGTGAACGTTGGGCGGCGAGCGCGATAATCGAGCAG
>JAEMRP010000071.1:0-3508 GCA_016463265.1 Microbacteriaceae bacterium
GATATGGCGAATACTGAGGCTGACGCAAAAGTTCCGTCAATCGCGCACCGCGCGCTAGCTGGCGGCGGCTCGTTGCGTCGAGGTCGGAGGCGAACATCGCAAACGCTTCGAGTGAGCGGTACTGCGCGAGCTCGAGCTTCAATGTCCCGGACACCTTCTTGATCGACTTAACCTGAGCGTCACCACCAACACGCGACACCGAGATTCCGACGTCGACGGCGGGGCGCTGGTTGGCGTTGAACAAGTCGGACTGGAGGAAGATCTGTCCGTCCGTGATCGAGATGACGTTGGTCGGGATGTAGGCCGAGACGTCGTTCGCTTTGGTTTCGATGATGGGAAGACCCGTCATCGAACCGGCGCCGAGTGCGTCCGACAGCTTGGCGCAACGCTCAAGCAGACGCGAGTGCAGGTAGAAGACGTCACCGGGGTATGCTTCACGTCCCGGTGGACGACGAAGCAAGAGCGACACGGCACGGTAGGCCTCGGCCTGCTTGGACAGGTCATCGAAAATGATGAGGACGTGCTTGCCGGCGTACATCCAGTGCTGGCCAATGGCAGAACCCGTATATGGCGCGAGGTACTTGAATCCGGCGGGGTCAGAGGCGGGGGCCGCGACGATGGTCGTGTACGCCATTGCTCCGGCTTCTTCGAGAGCGCCCTTCACAGCCGCAATCGTCGAGCCCTTCTGTCCGATGGCGACATAGATGCAGCGAACCTGCTTGTTCGTGTCGCCCGACTCCCAGTTGGCCTTCTGGTTGATGATGGTGTCGACCGCGATGGCCGTTTTGCCGGTCTGGCGGTCACCGATGATGAGCTGACGCTGTCCACGACCGACGGGGATCATGGCGTCGATTGCCTTGATTCCGGTCTGAAGCGGTTCGTGAACCGACTTTCGCGCCATAACGCCTGGAGCCTGAAGCTCGAGTGCACGACGGCCCTCGGTCTTGATGGTTCCGAGACCGTCGATGGGGTTACCGAGTGGGTCGATCACGCGGCCCAAATAGCCTTCGCCGACGGGAACCGAGAGGACTTCGCCCGTGCGGGTGACTTCTTGACCGGCCTGAACACCCGAAAACTCACCGAGGACGACGACACCGATGGAGTCCTCGTCTAGGTTGAGTGCGAGGCCGAGGGTTCCGTCAGCGAACTTGATGAGCTCGTTCGCCATTACGCCGGGGAGTCCGTCGACGTGCGCGATTCCGTCACCCGCGTCGATGACGTGTCCGACTTCTTTCGCGCTCGATTTAGACGGCTCGTACGACTTCGCGAAGTCGCCCAGCGCCTTGCGGATGTCATCCGGGTTAATTGTCAGTTCAGCCATTGTTGTTTCCCTTTGTGTGGCGGTTAGCCCGCGAGTTTCGAGGAGAGTTCTGTGAGGCGCGAACGGATGCTCGCGTCGATGGTGTCGTTTCCGACCTGGACAGTGAAGCCACCAACGATCGAATCGTCGATGATTTCATCGATGTGGTGGTCGCGACCAAAACGGGTGCGAAGCACGGTCGCGATGCGTTCGCGCTGCGCCGTGTCGAGTGGGTGGGCGACGGTGACGATAGCGACCCCGCGACCCTGCTGGTCGGCAGCGATGTTCTGGGCTTCAGCGAGCAGCGCGCGGATGCGTCGGCCGCGAGGCTGGCTCACGAGGTGGCGCACGATTTCTGTCGTCGCATCGCTTGCGCCTTTGAGCACGGCGCCAGCTAGAGATCGCTTTGCGTCGGCCCCGCCCCGCTTGGCACTGAGCGCTAACTCGAGTTCAGGGTTAGCGGCAACCGCTTGAGCGATTGTAAAGAGTTCCGATTCAATCGCGTCCGCTGAACCAGCGGCGATGACGCGAATTCCGATTTCTTCGATTCCCGCGAGCATCTCGTCGGCCGACGACCAGCGCACACCGACAATCGTGTGGAGAAGAGTGGCGGCCGTACCGTCGATTTTCCCGACGACGCCGTCGACAAGCGCGGCTTTAGCCGTCGCGTCCGCAACGGGGTTTGCGAGTGCAGCACGCAACGCCGGGGTTTCCCCGATGGCGCGACCAACGGACAGAATTGCAGCGCCTGCCGCAACACTCAATCCGTTCGCCTTCGCGACCGCGGCTTTCGCCGAGGCCAGCGCAACGCGTGATGCACTGCCCATTACTTACTCTTCTCGTTCTTTTCGACGTCTGCAAGGTAACGGTCGACAACAGCAGATGACGCCTTGGCATCCTTCACCTGTTCGCCGATGACCCGACCCGCGAGCTCGAGAGCGAGCTGACCGACCTCGGAACGAAGTGACTGGATCGCAGCGAGGCGTTCCGCCTCAATCTGCTGTTGCGCTTTGGTGGTAATCGCCTCGGCAGCATCCGATGCCTGGTCTTTCAGCTCGGCGAGGATGAGTGCACCCTCGGCGCGCGCCTTTTCTTTGATATCAGCGGCTTCGGTTCGCGCTTCCTGGAGAAGTGCGTTGTACTTTTCGAGTGCCACCGCCGCTTCCTGCTGAGCCGATTCGGCGAGGGCGATTCCACCTTCGATTTTCTCCGCGCGAGCATCGAGCGTCTTTTGCATGTTCGGCAGGATGACCTTCCAGAACATGAACAGGACGATCGCGAACGGAATGATCGACCAGACGATGTCATAAATCGCCGGGATGAGGGGGTTCGGGACCGATTCAGTCGATTCCGACGCCCACACGAATGCGTGCAGCATGTCGATTCCTTATCGTGACTATACGAAGATGAAGCCGGTTGCGATACCGACGAAGGCTAGTGCCTCGGTGAACGCGATACCGATGTACATGAGGACCGTGAGGCGGCCCTGAAGTTCGGGCTGACGTGCAACCGACTCGATCGTCTTTCCGACGACGATACCCACGCCAATTGCGGGTCCGATGGCTGCGAGACCGTAGCCGACGGTTGCGATGTTTCCCGTGATCTCTGCGAGAACCATGGTGTTTCCTTCCGTTGTGACCCGGATGGGTCGTTGTGGTTAGTGTTCTTCCGCCAGCGCGAGCTGGAGGTAGACAGCGGTCAAGAGTGTGAAAACATAGGCCTGAAGAACGGCGACCAAGATTTCAAAGAGTGAAAAAGCGATTCCGAACGCGAGTGTTCCCGCCCCACCAACATAGCCGTACCACTGCCCGACGCCGAGTACGAAAAAGTGCGTTGCGGAGAAAAGCAGGACGAGAAGAAGGTGACCGACGATCATGTTCATGAGGAGTCGGAGCGTCAGCGTGACGGGACGAAGAACAAACGTCGACAATAATTCGATCGGCGTCACAACGATGTAGAACGCCTTCGGCACACCGGACGGAAAGAGCGAGTTCTTGAGGAAAGCGCCGGGGTGTTTTTTCAGTCCGGCATAAATAAACGTGATGTACGACACGACCGCGAGCACGAGCGGAATTCCGCTAACGGATGACCCGGCGATGTTGAAGCCCGGAACGATTCCCGTGATGTTGAGGAACAACACGAGGAAGAAAATCGTCGTGAGGATCGGCAGGAAACGTCGGCCGTCCTTTTTGCCCAAAAGGTCCTCTG
>JAEMRP010000071.1:3608-5253 GCA_016463265.1 Microbacteriaceae bacterium
GTCGTGAGGATCGGCAGGAAACGTCGGCCGTCCTTTTTGCCCAAAAGGTCCTCTGCGATGTTGACCCGAACGAGGTCGAGGCCCATCTCGATGGCCCCCTGGAATCGACCGGGCACGAGCGACATTTTGCGCGTTCCGAGCCAGAAGATTACGACAAGGAGGACGACCATGATCATGCGAATGATCATGATGCGGTTCATCTCAAAGGGAGTTCCCTCGAAGAAAATTGCGGCGGGGAAAAATTCGGTAATGGACGGAGCGTGAAAGGTGATGCCTTCAGACAGAACGAGGCTGTTCAGTCCGTTCACGTCATCTCCTTGAGTCGAGCGCTACCCCGCGCTGCATGGGCTCATATAGTGCCGAGCCTACACCATGTCGACTATGGGAACACGAGCCCTAGCGATGGCAATAACGTCACTCGCGAGAGCTCCGAGCACCGCCGCGATGACGCAACTGAATGCGATAACGGGGTCGAGTGCATCGGAATTTCGGATGGCAAAAGCGACCACGAGAAAGAGAACAAATTTGAGAAGCCACGAACCAAGAACGATGGCAAAAAAGAGCCCAGAAGCGATGCTGCCGCCGCTCGCCTTATGTCCAAGAAGGATGCTGCCCGCCGTAACTCCCATGAAGACGAACGCGACGGCACTTCCGACCAGCGCGCTCCATATCCCCGTTGATCCGACCAACGAGTAACCGATTGCACCACCGACCAGCGCGATACCGAGAGTCACAACTCCTCCAATCAGAAGCGCGGTGCGTAGTGCCTTTGCCGCGAGATGAACAGCACTACTCATGGGTTTCCTCCACAACATCGCCGAACAGGTTGATGGGTTTTTCGCGACCGAGCGGTGCGATGGTCAGGATCGTGGTCACGATGAGCCCAATGGCAACAATCCCTGTCGCAACGATTGCATCGACAAACATGAAGAGCAGAGCACCGACGGCGACGACGACGGTCCACGCATACAAAATGAGAACCGCTTGAAAGTGCGTGTGTCCCATGTCGAGCAGGCGGTGATGAAGATGCTTTCGGTCAGCAGCGAACGGCGAACGGCCGCCGAGGATTCGGCGGGTGACCGCGAGGATGAAGTCGACGAGCGGAACCACGAGCACGGCGAGCGGAAGTGCGAGCGGAATGAAGGCGGGAACAAATTGTCCCGGGTCGATGCGGGTTGGGTCAACCTGTCCGGTGACCGAAATGGTCGACGCGGCAAGGACGAGGCCGATGACGAGCGCACCGGAGTCCCCCATGAACATCTTGGCGGGATGCCAGTTGACCGGAAGAAATCCGATGAGGGCACCACAGAGCGCGGCGGTCAGGAGAGTTGAGAGGTTGAAGTAACTTGTCTCGCCAGGACCGGTCGCGAGGATGTAGGAGTAGATGAAGAACACCGCACCGGCAATCAGGGTGACGCCAGCGACCAATCCGTCGAGTCCGTCAATGAAGTTGATGGCGTTCATCACCAGCACAACCGCAAAAACGGTGAGCACGAGCGACATTGTCGGCGAAAGCAACAAAATTCCGCTGAACGGCAGGCTTACTATTTGCACACCGCTCCACGCGAGAACGACGGCGGCAATCAGTTGGGCGCCCAGTTTGACGAGCCAATTGAGGTCGATGAGGTCGTCGATGACTCCGACC
>JAEMRP010000072.1 GCA_016463265.1 Microbacteriaceae bacterium
ATCTCACTTGAACCGATGACATCGGAACATTTTGCTGATCTTTTCGCCGCAATCGCCCACCCCGTCGTTTTTGAACAGGGCTTTGGGGGCGGGCTTGCAAACCTCACGACCGACATCGCGAGTTTCTCGGGATGGGCTTCGTCGCACTTTAAGTTCGACACTTCGCACGTGTACATCATTCGGGCGGAATCCGGTCCGTTGGCAGGGGCGCTCCTCGGGACGACCACACTGGGTGACTTCGATGACGAGCGCGAGCACACGCACATCTTTTCCACCGCGTTTGCCCCGCACGCCTGGGGGACAACGGTCAACGCAGTGACCAAGTACTTGTTACTTGACCGCGCGTTCAATCACGGCTACGGCCGCGTGCGAATCCAGGCTGATGTTATGAACCATCGGTCACGCAGGGCAATCGAGGCGCTGGGCGCTCAATTCGAAGGTGTTGTTCGACGCGACAAGAAACGCGCTGACGGTTCGTGGCGCGACACCGCGTTGTATTCAATCCTGATCGATGAATGGCCGATGGTTGCGGGTCGTCTCGAGCGGCGAATCACCGAGAAGGCTGTTGCTCAGCCTCTCCGGGCGATCCCGATCTCGCTTGGTTAGCTAGGCGCTCACAGCCGGCAGGTTGGAATACAACTTGTGGGCGGTTTCGAGGCACTGGTCAATCATGCGTTGTTGACGCTTCACGGTGACGTATTTTGGGCCAACCCAAGCCGGCACGAATGTACCGTCCGGAGCCTTTTCTCGCAGCATCCAGGCGAAAACACATTCCTCAGCGCCGGTGACAAACAATTGCCACTGCACCTGCCGCTTGTAATAAATCGGGACCCAATCGTATGAGCCCCAATCCCGACCGGTTGTCTTCACTTCGACGATAGTTCCGTGGTCGGGGGACAACCCGTCGGGGGTGGCCATCATCCAATTCGCTTCTGTCGACGCAATCAGCCAGTCATTGCCGGCGACGTCGAAACGCTCAGCGAGCTTGTCGATGATGTTCGATTCCTGATCGCGCCCGAACGCCATAAATGCGTTATCGGGGATGGGAGTCGGATCCATCATTTGACCGACGACCTCGGAAAAACCCTTGTCGTCGTGTGCCTTGCCCACCATCGTCGCGGTCACGCCCGTGGCGCGAACCCGCAACCATTCGTCGCGGTCGGCGCTCTGCACTAAAAATCGGGATTGGTCAATCATGTTGGTCCTCCATTGTGGTTAAGGCTAACGCGGGGCACCGTCACGATTGCACAGTGCACAGAGGATTAGCCTCCGACGACCGGCCCGAAATGGGCGGGGAGAGTACCGCGGTGCACAGAACGCATTTGGTCGATTTCAATCGAGAACAACCCTTGAACTTCGAGTTCGCCCGATCGCTTGTCGGTAACACCGACACGCAAGACGGGAACGTGGCGACCGTCGCACAGACCGCGGAACTTGACGTCGTCTTCCCGCGCCACGGATACGAGCGCGCGGGCCTGGGTCTCGGAAAACAACGCGGCCGTCGCATCGACACCGTCACGAGAGACAATCTCGTCAATCCAGACGCGGGCTCCGACACCGAAACGCAAGACGCCGTCCGCAACCGCGCGAATGAAACCGCCCGTTCCGAGGTCGACTGCGCAGGTGACGATTCCTTCGTGAGCGGCGGCTCCGAGAAGTCCTGCGAGATCTTTTTCCGCGGTGAAATCAACGCGCGGCGGGATACCACCGAGGTGGTCGTGAACGGAACCCGCCCATGCTGATCCGCCCAGTTCGTCGGCCGTGACGCCCAATAGGTACAGGTTTTCACCGTCGTCCTGCCAACCGGACGGCAGTCGTCGCGCAACGTTGTCGATCGACCCCATGACAGCGACGACGGGTGTCGGGTGGATGGGAACATCGCCGGTCTGGTTGTAGAACGACACGTTTCCACCAGTGACGGGAATTCCAAGTTCGAGGCAGCCGTCCGCGAGTCCTTCGACGGCACGGGCAAACTGCCACATCACCTCGGGGTTCTCTGGGCTTCCGAAATTCAGGCAATCGCTCACCGCGAGGGGCGTCGCGCCACTCGACGCAACGTTGCGATACGACTCGACCAGGGCGAGTTGTGCCCCGATGTAAGGGTCGAGTTGGCAATAACGCCCGTTTGCGTCGGTCGCAAGCGCAACCCCGAGACCGCTCACTTCGTCGATACGAATCATTCCGGCACCGTCGGGGGTGTGTAGCGCCGTGTTGCCCATGACGTAATAGTCATACTGGTTCGTGATCCAGTCGGTGTCGGCCTCGTTTGGCGACCCGAGAACGGTGAGGAACTGTTTCTTCAGTTCGTCGCCGTCGGTCGCGCGCGCGAACTTCGCCGGCGAATCTGCCTGCAGTGCGTCGAGCCACGTGGGATATTCCATCGGGCGGTCGTATACCGGACCGTCAATCGCGACCGTACGGGGGTCGACGTCGACGATCGTCTGACCCTTCCATTCGATGATGAGGCGACCGGTGTCGGTCACTTCTCCAAGAACGCTGGCTTCGACATCCCACTTGGTGGTCACCGCGAGGAATGCGTCGATCATCTCGGGGCGAACAATCGCCATCATGCGTTCCTGGCTCTCAGACATGAGGATTTCCTCGGCCGTCAATGTTGGGTCGCGCAACAACACGTTGTCGAGAGTGATGAACATTCCGCCGTCACCGTTTGACGCGAGTTCGCTCGTCGCACACGAGATTCCGGCAGCACCGAGGTCCTGAATGCCCTCAACACAATCACCCGCGAACAACTCGAGACAGCACTCGATGAGCACCTTTTCGGCGAACGGGTCGCCGACTTGGACGGCCGGACGTTTGGTGGGACCACCTTCAGCAAAAGTGTCCGATGCAAGAATCGACGCTCCGCCGATTCCGTCACCGCCCGTCCGAGCCCCGAACAAGACGACGAGGTTACCCACGCCCTTCGCGTTCGCGAGGTGAAGGTCTTCGTGACGCAGTGCGCCAACCGCCAGCGCGTTGACGAGCGGGTTCGCCTGATAGACGGGGTCGAACCAGGTCTCTCCGCCGATGTTGGGCAAACCCAGGCAGTTGCCGTAGAACGAGATGCCACCCACGACACCGTTGACAACACGACTCGTATCGGGATGGTCGATCGCACCGAATCGCAGCGCGTCCATGACCGCCACGGGGCGAGCACCCATCGAAATGATGTCGCGAACGATTCCGCCGATGCCGGTAGCGGCGCCCTGGAACGGTTCGATGTACGACGGGTGGTTGTGGCTCTCGATTTTGAACGTCACCGCCCAGCCCTCACCGATATCGACAACGCCGGCGTTTTCGCCCATTCCGACCATGAGGTTTTTGGTCATTGCCTCGGTGACCTTCTCGCCGAACTGGCGCAGGTGGACCTTCGATGACTTGTAGGAACAGTGTTCCGACCACATGACCGAGTACATCGCCAATTCGCCGCTCGTCGGACGACGCCCGAGGATGTCCCGGATTTGTTGGTATTCATCGGGCTTGAGCCCGAGCAGGTCGTAGGGCTGGTCCTTCGCGGGGGTTGCCGTGGCGTTCTCGACGGTGTCGGGAATAAGTTCAGTCACGATGGCTCCTGGTCACGAGAGAACGGCGGCGGCGAGAACCGACTGGAACACGGCGAGCCCGTCCGTACCGGACGACATCGCGGCGGGAGTGTCGGGGCCGAATCCGGGTTCAACGGCGTGTTCGGGGTGTGGCATGAGCCCCACGACGTTCCCGCGAGCGTTTCGAAGCCCCGCAATGTCGTTGAGAGACCCGTTGGGGTTGACCTCGAGATAGCGGAACGCGACAAGCCCGTCACCCTCGAGTCGCTTCAGCGTCTCGTCGTCGGCGATGAACCCACCCTCGCCGTTTTTCAGCGGAATGGTGATTTCTTGTCCCTGCGTGTAGCCACTTGTCCAGACGGTGTCGACGTTCTCGACTCGAATTTTCTGGTCGCGACGAATGAACGTGCCGTGGTCATTACGAATTAGTCCGCCAGCAAGCAGGTGCGCCTCGACGAGAATCTGGAACCCGTTGCAGATTCCGAGGACGGGCATGCCCTTGTTCGCGGCATCAATAACTTCGCTCATGATGGGCGAGTGTGCGGCGATTGCACCACAGCGGAGGTAGTCGCCGTATGAGAACCCGCCGGGCAGGATGATGGCGTCGACGCCGTGAAGGTCGTGGTCACCGTGCCAGAGCGAAACGGCGTCACCACCGGCGAGTTTGATGGCCCGCAGGGCGTCGCGGTCGTCGAGCGACCCGGGGAACGTGATGACGCCGACGCGCACGTTAGTCCGCCACGCGAATCGAAAGGACGTCTTCGATGACGTCGTTTGACAGAACGTCTTTTGCGACTTCAGCGATGTGGTCGAGCAATTTCGGCGTGATCTCGCCCTCGATCGTGATTTCAAATCGTTTGCCGATGCGAACGTCGGTGATCTCGCCGTCTCCGAAGCGCTGCAAGGCGCGGGCCGTGGCCTTTCCGGCGGGGTCGAGAAGCACTTCTTTCGGCATTACCTCGACGATGACTTTCGGCACGCGCGCTCCTCGATTTACGGATGAATTCTGTCTTCAGTCTATTCGCGCGCGTCACCCCCAACGGGAGCCCTTGCGTTGCGCTGGGTTAGTCAGATGTTGTCAGTCGCGAAATCAACTCGCGGTACCGGTGCGCCGTTTGCGTGACGATCGCCTCGGGCAGGACGGGCGGCTCGCCGGTCTTGTCCCAGTTCGCCGACAGCCAATCGCGCACGATTTGCTTGTCAAACGAATCGAGCCGGTTCGGACCACCAGCGTGATACGTCGCGGCGTCCCAATAACGGCTCGAATCCGAGGTGAGCACCTCGTCGCACAGGGTCAATTCGCCGGTGTCACGATTGCGACCGAACTCGAACTTGGTGTCGGCGAGGATGAGCCCTTTCGCCTCGGCGATGTCGCTCGCTCGGCGGAATATCGCGAGGCTTAAGTCGCGCAGTTTGCGCGCGGTGTCTTCACCAACCAAGTCGACCGTCTGCGCGAACGAAATGTTCTCGTCGTGCTCGCCGAGCGGAGCCTTGAACGCGGGGGTGAAAATGGGCTCGGGCAGCCGGTCGCCGTTGGTCAGCCCCGCGGGAAGGGCGACTCCGCACACCGTTCCCGATTCCTGGTATTCCGCCCAACCGCTTCCGACCAGGTAATCGCGAACGACACATTCCACGGTAATCATGTTCAGTGTGCGCACGACCATGGCGCGATTGGCCACCTCGGCGGGCGGCTCGCTGGACAGAA
>JAEMRP010000073.1 GCA_016463265.1 Microbacteriaceae bacterium
TCGAACCGACGCTTGGTGCGTCGGTGCGAGTGCGAAATGCTGTGTCCGAAACCAGGAACGGCTCCGGTCACCTGGCACACTGCTGCCATGGTTTTCTCCTTGTATTTACCGTGGGGGACGAACCCCACCCAAGATCACTTGTCTGCAACCGTTTCGGTGAAACAGTCGCGGCGTGCGCGCGTTAACGCGCAGCCTCTCAAGGGTACGCGATTAAACCGCGACACACAAACTCAGGCGGAACAGGCGGCGCATCGGCCATAAATGTCGGCGATGTGCGAGTCGGTCACGAATCCGTGTTCGTGGGCCGTTCGTGCCGCCCACTCCTCGATTTCACCGCCATCCACTTCGACGGTTGCGGCGCATTCGGTGCACACCAGGTGGTGATGGTGGGCCGTTCCGCACGCCCGATAAACCTGTTCACCGCCTCGCGCGACAGTGTCGGCTAATCCTTCGTCAACCAGCGCCTGAAGCGTTCGATAAACGGTTGCTAGCGACGGCGCGTCGTTTCCCAGCAGAACGTGAAGCTGTTGCGCAGAGACGAAGTCGGTGGCCTCGGTCAACGCGTCGATCACAGCCGTTCGTTGTTTGGTGGTGCGCTTCACCCCACGAGCCTAGTCGTGGTCTTTCGCACCCTTGATGTGAATGTGGTCGTCGTGATGTTCGATACCGTGTTCTTTGTCGAGGTCTTCGTGGATTTCATGGCGAAGTCGCGGCAGCAACCATCGCTTGTAAACCACACCATACAAAAACGCGACAAAGAGTCCGTCGAACACCACTTGCCAGATCAGTTCCGAAAAGATGTGGGCCGGGTCAAGCGTTATCGACCACAATTCATCCCAAAATGACATTCCTGCTTCGTGCGCCTCCGCGGCGAGCTTATTGATAATCATTCTCACACACTAGCAGTGATGAGAACGATTCGCAATAACTAGTCCAGTAGCATCGCTGGTTCTTCGATGATGCTCGCGATGTCCGCCAAGAATCGACTGGCAACATCACCGTCGACGACCCGGTGGTCGAAGGAGGCGCCAATCGTCGTTACAGAGCGAACCTCGACGCGACCATCGACGACCCAAGGCTTTTGCTTGATCGCACCGAGAACGACAATGCTGACTTCACCGGGGTTGATGATGGGGGTTCCGGTATCAACGCCGAACGAGCCAAGATTGGTGATTGTGATTGTGCCGTTCGACATGTCATCAATCGTCGTCTTGCCGTCGCGAGCCGTCACCGTGAGGTTCTCAAGCCCAAGTGCCAACTGCTTCATGTTGAGCGTGTGCGCCTCTTTGACGTTCGGCACGATGAGACCGCGCGGGGTCGCCGCCGCAATACCGAGGTTGACATAGTGGTGAACGATGATGTCCTTGTCGGTCCACGACGAGTTCACGTTCGGGTTGCGCTGAACCGCCCAGATGACGGCCCGCGCCATGACGAGGAGGGGCGAAACGCGAATCCCCTGGAAATCGGGCGATGCCTTGAGGCGCTTGACGAAGTCCATCGTTCGCGTCGCGTCGACGTCGACGAAGACCGACACGTGCGGAGCTTCGAACTTTGACTTGACCATCGCGGTCGCGATCGCTTTACGCACGCCCTTAACGGGAATGAATTCCTCGCGCTCACTCGGCCATTCGGGGGTTTCCACATTCCGGAAAACGGTCTTGACCTGAGATTGACGAACCACATCGTCACGCGTGACCTCGCCGCGTGCCCCCGTCGCCAACACCTTGGCGATATCAACGCCGAGTTCTTTCGCGAGCTTGCGCACAGGGGGCTTCGCCATGACGGGGGCTGCTCCGGCTGGTGGGTACACGACGGGTTCCCCGTCTGGCGTGGCGCTGGGAGTTTCGGCAGAAGTGCTGGGCGGGGTGCGCGAACCTCGTCGTGACGTCACCTGGCCGGCACTTCCATAACCGACAAGGACCGCCTCTGCGGCGGGTTCCGTCTTGCCCTTCCCCTTAGCCTTGGTGTCCGGCGCAGGGGTTGCAACCACTGGTTCGGGAGCGGAGTGAAGGGTCGCGGGAACCCCGGTCTCGGAATCGACTTGAATGATCGGAGTGCCGACGGGCACGGTGTCACCTTCGCCGACAAGCAGTGCCACGATGGTTCCCGCGAACGGGCTGGGCAACTCAACGAGAGACTTCGCCGTCTCGATCTCAACCAAAATGTCGTTCACGGCGACGACATCGCCCTTTTTCACTCGCCACTGGACTATTTCGGCCTCGGTCAGGCCCTCACCAACGTCGGGGAGTGGGAATTCAACTACGGCCACGGTCAGTACCCTCTCGCTCGATCGACAGCGTCGAGAATGCGGTCAACGTCAGGAAGGAAGACGCCCTCGAGGTTCGCGGGTGGGAACGGAACGTCGAACCCGCTCACTCGCAAAACCGGTGACTGCAAGAAGTAGAACGCGCGTTCGGCCACGGTGGCTGCGATTTCCGAGCCCACGGACGCATTCCCCGGTGCTTCCTGCGCCACCACGAGTCGTCCCGTTTTCTCAACCGATGCGACGATGGGGTCGTAATCGACGGGGGACAGCGACCGTAAATCAATGACCTCGAGGCTGATCCCCTCGCTTGTGGCGACCTCGGCCGCATCGAGCAACATCGCGACCATGGCTCCGTGTCCGACGACCGTGACGTCCGTTCCGGTCCGAACCACTCGCGACTGGTGCGCTGGCACCGGAGTGCCGTCGATGTCGACGTCCCCCTTCGGCCAATAGCGCGCCTTCGGTTCGAGAAAAATGACGGGGTCGTTCGACTGAATCGCCTGTTGGATCATGTGGTAACCGTCGTTGGGCGTGGCCGGCGACAAGACGCGAAGCCCTGGCGTGTGCGCGAAATACGCCTCGGGGCTTTCCTGGTGGTGCTCGACCGCGCCGATGTGCCCGCCGTAGGGGATCCGGATAACGATGGGGAAGGACTGATCACCCTGGTGACGGGACGTTTGCTTGGCGAGTTGTGACACGATCTGGTCGAACGCGGGAAACACGAAACCGTCGAATTGAATTTCGCAGACAGGACGGTATCCGCGCATGGCGAGTCCGATTGCCGTTCCGACGATTCCCGATTCTGCGAGCGGAGTGTCCAGAACGCGGTTCTCACCGAATTCATTCTTAAGACCCTCCGTTACGCGGAAGACGCCACCGAGAGTGCCGATGTCTTCGCCCATCAGGAGAACTTTGTCGTTCTCGCGCATCGCACGCTGGAGACCGAGGTTGATGGCTTTCGCCATCGACAGATTGTCGGTCATCGGTCACCCCCAAACGACGCCTCATAGTCGGCGAGCCAGGCCTTTTGCGCCGAGATCAATGGGTGTTCGTCCGTGTAAACGTGGTCAAACATGACGTCCGTGGACGGAGGCTTGAGCGCAAGGACTCGTGCACGAACATCCGCGGCGAGGTCTTCACCTTCCGCCTTTACTGTGGCGAAAAACTTGTCCGATTCGCCCTTGGCTCGCAGGAACTTTTCGAAACGCGCGATCGGGTCTCGTTCCTTCCACAGGTCCTCTTCGGATTGTTCACGATACTTCGTCGGGTCATCACTCGTCGTGTGCGCACCGAGGCGGTAGGTCTGGGCTTCGATGAACCGAGGGCCCTTGCCGCCGCGTGCGTCATCAAGTGCCACCTTCGTCACCGCATAGGAAATGAGAACGTCGTTGCCATCAATCTGGCACGAATCGATTCCAAACCCTTCGCCGCGCTTGTACAACGGGCTGCGTGACTGACGCGACACGGGGACAGAGATGGCGTATTGGTTGTTCTGTAGGAAAAAGACGATGGGCGACTGATAGGACTGCGCAAAAACGAAGGCCTCGCTAACATCCCCTTCGCTGGTTGCGCCATCACCGAAATAGACGATTGTCGCCTCGTCTGCATCCGGCTTGCCAGTTCCCGATTTGCCGTCCATCGCGATGCCCATCGCGTAGCCCGCGGCGTGCAACGCTTGTGTCCCGAGGACGAGTGTGTACAGACGGAACTTCGAGTCGTTGGGGTTCCAGCCGCCGTTCGTGACTCCACGGAGCAACGACAGGATCGCAACGGGATCAATCCCGCGAATTCGTGCTACCGCATGTTCGCGGTAGGACGGAAAAATGGTGTCTTGGTCGCGTGTCGCGAACCCCGAACCAACCTGTGCCGCTTCTTGACCGAGGCTCGGCACCCACAACGCGAGTTGACCCTGGCGTTGCAGGTTTCCCGACTCGATATCGAATCGTCGCGTTACCACCATCTCGCGGTAGAAATTCTGAAGTTGCGCATCGCTCAATTTGTCAACGAGCGCACGATATTCCGCCGTCCGATCGCTTTCGACAAGAGTCCCGTCGATCGACAGCAGTTGAAGAGTTGCCTCGGTATACGGCATGAGTCAAGACTAGCCGTAACGACGCGCGTGGCGCAGTCGGTCGTAGGCTGTTGGCATGGCTCGATTGCTTTTGGCACTGATCATCAACACCGCCGCTCTGTGGATTGCAGACTCGTTCGTTGAGGGCATTCACCTGATTCCTTTCGACTCAGGCGAGGCGAACCTCGTTCTTTCCTATGCGGCAGTGGCCGCGGTGTTTGGAGTCGTCAACGCCGTTATCGGCAATTTCATTCGAATCGTTGCCTTCCCGCTGTACCTGCTGACGCTTGGACTGGTCGCCCTCCTCGTCAACGCCGGTCTGCTGATGCTCGTCTCTCAAGCGACGCCCTACATGGGCTTCGGTCTTGTGATCGACGATTTCTCGTGGGGTGTCATCGGCGCGCTCGTCATGTCCCTCTGCAATTGGCTGATCGGTATCGCGCTGCGCCCGTTTATGAGCCCGGTGTCCGTCACTCGCTAAGCGTCGATCGGAACCACATCGCGGTTCCGTGACCATCGATTCGGAGCCGGTCCTCAAGTCTCAACAGTCCTGGGTCCCGGACACGTTCAACCCTCCCGAGTGACTGCTGATAGTTCTTTGCAAGATGCGCATCGGTGCCCGTTGCACGAGGTTCGGTATGCACCATCCACGTGGTGCCCGCTGTCCCGCGAATTACTCCACCCAACGCGGGAACGGGGTCCTCGGGGTGCACAACGTGAACGATGGGAACATTCGCCGGTGACTCGACGAGGCCTGCAGGTGTGCCCGCCGTGAATACTGCCTCCACCGAGTAGCGACCCGAGTTTGCGATCGCCAGCGCAATCGCTCCACCCTGTGAGTGTCCGGTGAGGACGATGGGTGT
>JAEMRP010000074.1 GCA_016463265.1 Microbacteriaceae bacterium
GCGGCGGGGTAGCTCAGGTGGTTAGAGCACACGGCTCATAATCGTGGTGTCGCGGGTTCGAGTCCCGCCCTCGCTACCACTTAGTTTCCTTTGGTGTGCGTTTTCAAGAATTCGAACGGGTCGATGTGAACCCCGTCCACGATAATTGCAAGGTGCAAGTGGGCACCGGATGTGACGCCTGAGTTCCCTACTCGCCCGATATAGTCTCCGGCCTTGACTTGTTGGCCGACCTCTAGCCCCGTCGAATCGCGAATCATGTGGGCGTATAGGCTGTCAAATTTAAGCCCGTCAATGTCGTGTCTGATGACGACCCATTTTCCGAGGTACCCGTCGTCGTTAACCTCGACAACTTCGCCTTCAGCGACGGAATGGAAGGCCGTTCCATCGGCTGGATCAAAATCAAGTCCTTGGTGGTACGAGGAACATGCAATACAGGGGGCAGAACGGCCACCGAACCCCGATGAAATGGGAGTGACGAACGGGAACGGCCACCGAATCGGTCCGCTGTCGATTACGGAATAAGTGAAACCTGACGTGATGCCATAGTTCAATAGTAAGAGATCAGAATACGTCGTCACCGAGAATTCACCCAGAGCAACCTGTTCGGCTTCCGTTCCCGTTGTTGCCACCTTCACTGACTGGTCATCACTCGTCGTCGCAGTCGCCCACCCCGTGTTTGTTGCGTCAAAGCCGGTTGCGGGGAGTGCCAGCACCGCGAATAAGCCACCGACAACCACGACAACGAAACTGCGCCCCAGCGCGTTGCGCAATGGATGGATGTACTTCTGTCGTTCGGCAAGTCGCGATGCGCGCTTCGCCGCGGCTTCCGGCTTCTTTCGCAACTTTTTTTCCGCACGCGTCCGGGGCGCTCCGCCATTGCCGCGTTCCCCATAGCTCGTGGTGGCGATATCTGACGCAGCGGTGGCGTCGTCGACGTCAATTGCGCTGGATGACGCCTTTGACGGAGTCAGCGCCTGCTGAACTCTATCTATCTGCTCTTGGAATCGCTGGGCCTCCGCCTCGCGGACTTCCGTTTCTTCCTTTTCCCTCCGGATTTCGTCAGCACGCTTCAACGCATTCGCTCGGATCCGATCCCGTTCTAGTCCGCGCGCGATCTGTTCAACTTTTTCCTGGTCTGCGCGGAGACGCAACTCGCGGCGCGAAAGAGGCTGGTTTGGGTTTTGGGCGCGCGATTCATCATCTGCGCTCAATAGCGCCGAATCAGAATCAGTAGTCACAAGCCCTCCAAAAAATCGTGCTTGGCAAGTGTAAGCGAGGGACCTTGGCGGCGCTACCGGAAGTCGAAATGGGCGCCCGCGGCGACGAGCACCTCTTCAATCTCGTCGATTACATCGGGGTGTGATGCAAGTAGCCAATCGATGTCCGGCGCCGAACCGTTCCAGCCCCGAATTTCGGCACCCGCTTCGCGTGCGATGAGAACCCCCGCCGCGTGATCCCAGGGTTGCAACATGCGTTCGAAATAGATGTCGAGCTGACCAGCGGCCAACGCCGCAAGGTCAAGTGACGCCGCTCCCATTCGCCGAATGTCACGAACATGTGGCATCACCACGGCCATCACCTGCGCCTGTTGAGTCCGAATCTGTTGTGAATACGAGAAGCCCGTCGACAGCAACGATTGTCCGAGCGACTCGGGACGATTGACCGAAAGGGGGACTCCGTTGGCGAACGCACCACCACCGCGTGTTGCGGTGAATTCTCGACCGCTACACACGTCGATCACGACCCCCGCCACTTCCTGCCAACCCTGCGGGGCTGGGTCGCCCTCGACGACGGCGATGCTGATGGCGTACTGCGGGATTCCGTAGAGGTAGTTGACGGTTCCGTCGATCGGGTCAACGACCCAGGTGAGCGATGTCGTGCGTTCTGCGCGTCCACCTTCTTCCCCCAAAAAGCCGTCGCCCGGTTGGCGTTCGGCGAGGCGTCGTCGAATGAGGGCCTCGATCTCGCGATCCACCGCCGTGACGACGTCCACCGATGACGTCTTCAGGTCGGCCACTTCGACTATTCCGCGACGGCGCTCGGCCGCCAATGCCGCCGCTTCTCGAGCGATGTCGAGAGCAGTGTCGATCAGTGTGTGCGTCATCCCGAAGCCGTCGATTGACGAGGTGACAGGACACACAATCTCTTTTGAATGGTCACCACTTGATGGTATCGCGACCCTTGGGACGGTTTGCTGTCCGCACCCCTTCGTAACATGGGCAAATGAATACGTGGTCGTGGGTTTTGGGCGCCCTGTTCGGAGCGGGGCTAGTGGTCGTCGCCGGATTGATTTTCGTGAAACTTCTGGAGTGGGTGTTGCCGAACGTTCCGCGTCGCGACCCCAACCCCGAAGAGGACGAGGACGAGGTATATCACCGGTTCTACTAAAAATCCCCAACCCGAATCGGGCTGAGGATTTCGTGGTGGGTGAGGGATTCGAACCCCCGAAGGCTGAGCCAGCTGAGTTACAGTCAGATCCCTTTGGCCGCTTGGGTAACCCACCAGGTGCGTTCCACACCGAGGTTATCCACGATGAAGCGCGCAATTGACAATCGTACAATACGCGAGTGTGTTCCTGCGACCCTCGCCTAAACTGAGCGCATGGCTGATTCTTCATTTGACATCGTTTCCAAAGTCGACCCGATGGAACTCGACAATGCGGTCAATCAAGCGCAACGCGAAATCGAGACCCGCTATGACTTCAAAGGCGTCGGCGCTGAGATTGAAAAGAAATCGGACAAGGTGAACCTCGCGGCGAGCAGCGAAGAGCGCGTCAAAGCCGTCCTCGATGTGCTCGAGTCGAAACTCATCAAACGCGGTATTTCGCTGAAGTCACTCGATGTCGGTAAACCCTTCGCGTCCGGCAAGGAATATCGAATCGAGACGACTGTGAAGAACGGGATTTCAAGCGAGCACGCGAAAGAGATCTCTAAAATCATCCGCGAGGAAGGTCCGAAGTCAGTCAAGCCACAGATTCAAGGCGACGAGCTTCGGGTTTCTTCCAAGAGTCGCGATGACCTTCAGGCGGCTATGCAGTTGATCAAGGGCAAGAACCTACCCGTCGACGTGCAGTTCATAAACTTCCGTTAATCACGGGAAACCCGCAGCATCTCGTCGCGATCGACGACCTTGATGCGCTCGCGGCCCTGTGGTTCACCCAGCGATTTCTCGTGATTGTCGAGGTGATGCCAACCGTCCAGGTTGGTAAACGCGACTCCGCGGGATTCAAGTAGTGCCGTGACGCTGTCCTCGTCGGGCTCTGCGGGTGACCACCACGATGCTTGCCCTTTGACGAGTCGGGCGATGGTTTCCATCGCGTCCGACTTGGTGTGGCCGATGAGTCCGACGGGTCCGCGCTTGATCCACCCCGTTGCGTACACACCGGGAACGACGTCGTTGTTGTCGTCCAACACTTGACCCTCGTTGTTCGGAATAATGCCGTGCCGGTCATCGAACGGAACGCCGTCCAGGGGCGACCCGAAATAGCCGACCGCGCGATAGAGCGCGTGGATGGGCAGTTCGCGCATTTCGCCTGTTCCGCGGACGCCGCCCGCGCCGTCCGGTTCGGTGCGCTCGTACCGGAACGAACTGACGCGCCCGTCAGTGCCAACGACCTCGACCGGGTTGGCAAAGAAGTGCAGGTGTAGGCGGCGGCTCGCCGTGCCTGCTCCCGCCTCGCGCCACGGTGCGAAAATCTTGTTGATGACAAAAATCTGCTTGTTCGATTCAATCGCGGCCTTGGACGCGTCGTCGTAGTCAAAATCTTCGTCGTACACAACCATGTCCACGTCGTTGAGATCACCGAGTTCACGCAGTTCGAGCGGGGTGAACTTGACCTGCATCGGACCGCGGCGCCCAAAGACGTGAACGTCGGTGACGGGACTCGCTTTCAGCGCCTGATAAACATTGTCGGGAATTTCCGTCGGCAAAAGATCGTCCGCGTGCTTGGCCAACATTCGCGCGACATCGAGGGCCACATTCCCGTTCCCGATGACCGCGACCTCTTTCGCGTTCAGCGGCCAATCGCGCGGAACGTCGGGGTGACCGTCGTACCATGACACGAAATCGGCTGCACCGTAGGAACCGTCGAGGTCGATCCCGGGGATGTTGAGGTCGGCGTCCCGAATTGCCCCGGTCGAGAAAATCACGGCGTGATAGTGCCGTTTGAGATCGTCTAGGGTGATGTCGGTGCCAAAGTTGACGTTCCCAAAGATGCGAATCCCGCCCGAGTCGAGCACGTCCCGCAACGCGTTGATAATCCCCTTGATACGGGGGTGGTCGGGAGCAACACCGTATCGGACGAGTCCGTAGGGAGCCGGGAGGCGGTCAAACATGTCAATCGACACGTCGAACGCCCGCTCGTATTTCTGCAGGATGTCGGCGGCGTAGATTCCGGCGGGGCCAGCGCCCACGATCGCGAGTCGAAGCTTCATGTCGTTCCTAATATGTTCGGTCAATGACGCGCGAGGCGAATCGGGCGAGTGAGTTCTTGGGCAGTCCGTCGGGAAGAATGTCGAGGGCGTCGACCGCCTCTGTTGCCCAGCGACGTGCACTCGCGATGGTTTCCGCCGTGTGGCGACTCCCGCGCAGTTCGTCCATTAACAGGGCAAAGGCCACGGCGTCACCTGATTCGATTGCGACATCAATGCGTTGGACGAGCGATCGGGATTCGGCGTCGTCCGCCGCACGCGCCAAAAGGATTGGGAGCGTCGCGACACCGTTTCGGACATCGTTGCCTTTTTCTTTGCCTGTTTCACCACCGTCGAGATCGAGGACGTCGTCGATGATCTGAAAGGCGACTCCGATTTTTTCACCAAACTCGCGGAGCGGTTCGAAGTACTCTCGCGGCGCACCCGACGTCATCAAACCGACAACCGCACTCGAGGCAATCAGGGATCCCGTCTTGTCCGCGAGTACCTGAAGATAGTGGGCAACCGCGTCCGCGTCGTTTTGAGGTCCGGTCGTTTCATGCAACTGGCCAAGGCACAAACGTTCAAAGGTCGCTGCGTGTAAGCGAACCATGTCGTCGCCGAGGGTCGACGCGAGCGAACTCGCACGGGCGAGCAGAAGGTCTCCGGTGATGATAGCCACCGAGTTGGACCACACCGT
>JAEMRP010000075.1 GCA_016463265.1 Microbacteriaceae bacterium
CTTCGCGACCGTTACGAAGCGTTCCACAAGGTGTCGATTTCGGATGGCGCGCTGACGGCTGCCGCAACGCTCGCCGACAGGTACGTGCAAGACCGCTTCCTTCCCGACAAGGCGATCGACCTCATTGACGAGGCGGGTGCGCGTCTGCGTTTGTCGATTCTTTCGTCACCGCCGGAACTGCGCGAATTCGACGACAAGATTGCTGTCGTTCGTGCCGAGAAGGAAAAGGCCATCGAGAACCAGGACTTCGAGGGCGCGGCCAAGTCGCGCGACGAGGAAAAGAAGCTGCTCGGTGAGCGCCTTCGCCTCGAGAAGGAATGGCGCAAGGGTGACAAGGGTGAACTCGGAACCGTCGACGAAGGCATCATCGCCGAGGTTCTCGCTCAGGCGACCGGTATCCCCGTCTTCAAGCTGACCGAGGAGGAAAGCGCGCGTCTTCTCATGATGGAGAAGTCGCTGCACCAGCGCGTCATCGGCCAAGAAGAAGCGATTGCCGTTTTGTCCAAGACCATCCGCCGAACGCGTGCCGGGCTCAAAGACCCGAAGCGCCCGTCCGGATCGTTCATATTCGCCGGTCCGACCGGAGTGGGAAAGACGGAACTCGCCAAGGCGCTTGCCGAATTCCTGTTCGACGACGAGGACGCACTGATCGCGCTCGACATGTCAGAATACGGTGAAAAGCACACAGCATCGCGTCTGTTCGGTGCCCCTCCCGGATACGTCGGGTTCGAAGAGGGCGGCCAACTCACCGAGCGCGTCCGTCGCAAGCCGTTCTCGGTCGTCCTGTTTGACGAAATCGAGAAGGCGCACCCCGACATCTTCAACTCGCTGTTGCAGGTCCTCGAAGAAGGCCGTCTCACTGACGGCCAGGGACGCGTCATCGACTTCAAGAACACCGTCATCATCATGACGACCAACCTCGGGACGAAAGACATCACGGGCGGCCCCGTGGGCTTCACGCTGCAGGGCGACTCGGATCAGACCTACAAGGCGATGCGATCGAAAGTCATCGAGGAACTCAAGAAGTACTTCAAGCCCGAGTTCCTCAACCGAGTCGACGAGACCATCGTCTTCCCGCAGTTGTCTCAGGACGAACTGCTGCAAATTGTCGACCTCTTCGTACGTCGTCTGCGCGAGCGCATGCTCGACCGCGATATGACGCTCGATGTGACCGATGCCGCCCGCCGCCAGTTGCTCACGATCGGCTGGGACCCGATGCTCGGGGCCAGGCCACTTCGACGTGCGATTCAGCACGAGGTCGAAGACATGCTGTCGGAAAAAATTCTCAACGGGGAACTTTCCGTCGGTCAGCACGTCCTCATCGACTTCGCGAACGACGAGTTCACGGCGGTAATGACGGGTTCGATCCTTCCCTCGGAAGAGCCCGCTGCGGGTCGCAAGTCGAAGCCGGCGAAGGTTCCCGCGGATTCGGAACTAGACCCCGCCGCGACCGACTCCGGAGAAAACGCGCCGTCGGAATAGACGCCAGCCTAGACCGACGTGGCCCCGACATAGCCGAGTCCCTTGATTTGGCGCGCGTGAAGCCGAACACCCTGGGAATCACGAGCATGCCTCCGGCGTTGTAGGTTCGGCGCGTCACCCCTATCGCCTGTTCGACGCGCGTACCCTCGAAATATGAACGCGTTTCTCGCTCCCGCGGGACCCCTTCCCCCCTCGGTTTACTGGCGTCGTCGGGCGATTGTCCTCGTTCTCGCCATCTTGGTGTTCTCGGGAATCTGGACGCTGTTCACCGCATTCAACGCGGGCACGACCCCCGCGCCCGTCGCGTCTCAGACCCCTGAAACTGTCGTGGCGTGTAATTCGAAAAACATTTCGCTCAGGGCCAAAACGAACCAGGAATCCTACGCAGAGGGTGAGTTGCCTAAATTTTCGATGACAATCACCAACGCGGGAACGACGGCGTGCACGCTCGAGGTCGGAACGGACAAGCAGAAGTACGTCATCATGAGCGGCTCTGACCTGATTTGGGATTCGACCGTGTGTCAGGTCTCACCACAACCGTTCCGCCAGATATTCGAGGCTGGCCAATCCCTAACGACGGACGCGGTGCAATGGGGTCGGGCACGCAGCGACAACTGTGACAGCGGAACACCAGCTGTTGGTGGCGGGGCGTCCTATCAACTGACGGTGTACGTGGGCGATCTTCAATCCACGGATGCGAAACAGTTCATGCTGTATTAGTCTCAGGAATATGACACTCCCATCAGGGCGATTGATCGTCGCGAGTTTGGCACTTTTCTGCGCACCGTTAGGCGGTCTGATCGCACCGGCTGCTGCTTTTGACGGCCCGTCGCGAATCATTGGCGGGACGGCGGCGGACATCGACGACGTTCCTTGGCAAGTGGGTCTGATTTCTCCACGACGGGGCGCAACAACCGTGTATGCCGGCCAGTTCTGTGGCGGTTCCATCATTAACGAACGCTGGGTGATAACGGCAGCGCACTGCCTCTCCGATTTCAAGGGAAAGAAGTTGGGAGTTTTCGCTGGCAACGATAACCTAAATGTTCCGACGGGCACAGATGTCTATAGCGCGGCCAGCTGGAAGGTCCACCCCGATTACTCTTCGGGGCCTGCGAGAGATGTTTGGTACAACGACATCGCACTCGTGAGTTTGAAGTCACCGCTCGACTTCGCTGACGCCGCGATTGAACCGATCGCGCTCCCCACGCGCATCGACCCTGCGGATGCGCCCGCTGTGGGAGACTCCATCGGGGTTTCGGGCTGGGGCGCGACATCGTCGAACGAATACAACCCCGGTTATCCCTACCTCCTTCAAAAAACGACGCTCAATGTGATTTCGAACGGTGCACCCACTAGTTGCGGCGCCTACTCGGCATCCGACTGGAATAGCCTCTACGAAACATGCATCGGTTTCAGCGGTGGCGGCAAAGACACCTGTTGGGGAGACTCGGGAGGCCCGTACGTCGACGAAATCGACGCAGACGGCGACGGAAACACCGAGCCGACGCTCATCGGGGTCACCTCATGGGGAAACGGATGCGCCGAAGCGAGTTATCCCGGTCTCGCTACTCGCGTTACCTCCTACCTCGACTGGATCGTGCCGCGCTCACCGAGTTTCAGTACAACCGCGTCGGGGTCGAATACCCTCGTCACGTGGAGTGCACTGAGCAACCAGTTTCTCTCCTATCCTGTGTCCGGCTACCGGATCGAGTACTCCCTCGACTCAGGATTGACCTGGGCGCTTGGCGGAACTGTGTCCGCCACAACCCGTTCTCTCACCGTCACAGGAGTGACGAGCGCCCTGTGGCGACTCGCTGCCCTCAATGCTGTCAACTCCTCAGGTGGCCCCTATCTGTGGTCGGGTAATATCGATGTCGACACGGCACGACTCGGAGCCGTACCGGGCGCCCCACAGTCATTCCACATCCTCTCTCAATCTCGACGCGGGTTCAACTTTGAGTGGGCACAGCCGAGCTCGGTCCACAGTTCGGCGATCTGGGATTACCGCATCTATCAGCAGCGCGGATCTTCCGCTCCTCGTCTGGCAGAGTCTGGTCGCTCGCAGTGGCCCGCCGCTACCGTCAGTTCCAAGTTTGGATCGGGAACGTACTGGGTTGTCGCGGTGAACAACTTCGGCGAATCGGTCGCATCCAACACGGTTATCGTTCCCTAATAGCGAAATTCTGCGAGGAGCAGGTGTCTCTCCCAAGTTTTTTGGAGTGCGCCCTCGTCAACGCCCCATGCATTACTCGACAACATCAACGCAGCGAGCGACGGATAGCCTCTGCGAGGGTGTTCACCGAGTGATCGATGACCTCGGTGAACCCTAAGCGGGTTGCTTCGGCGGACCTCAGCTGGTGGGCGGTCACGGCACGGATGTCGCCCGCGAGACTGATTTCACCCGTCGCCACGAGCGTGGGCGAAAGGGCAACGTCTTTCGCCGCGCTGGCGAGTGCTAAAGAGATGGCGAGGTCGGCGCCTGGTTCGGTGACTCGAATGCCACCGACCGTCGAGACGTAGACATCGGCGGACTGGAAAGGTAGTTTGGCGCGGCGCTCGAGAACCGCGAGCAGCATGGCGACTCGAGACGAATCGACGCCGTTCGTGACGCGTCTCGGCTGAGGTGCGCTCGACGGAACGATGAGTGCCTGAATTTCGACGGGAATCGCACGTCGACCTTCCATTGTGATGGTTGTGCACGTTCCGCTGACCGGTGTCGTCGTGTTCGATCGGAACAGGGCGGACGGGTCGGGGACCTGCTCGATGCCGCTTCCGACCATCTCGAAACATCCGACCTCGTCGGTTGGCCCGAAGCGGTTCTTGAGCGTGCGGACAAAGCGGAGTGCGGTTTGGCGGTCGCCCTCGAAGTGCATGACAACATCGACGAGGTGTTCCAGAAGTCTTGGCCCCGCGATGGTGCCGTCCTTGGTGACGTGACCCACGAGAATGACGGGAATTCCGCGCTCTTTGGCGATGCGAACAACCGTTGCGGCTACTTCGCGCACCTGGGCGACTCCGCCTGCCAGGCCATCGACGGTTTCCGACGACACGGTCTGTACCGAGTCGATGATGACGAGCGAGGGCTTGACCTCGTCGATATGACCGAGGACTGTGCCGAGGTTGGTTTCGGCCGCGAGAAAAAGCGTGTCGACCAGTGTGCCGGTGCGCTCGGCGCGCAGCCGCACTTGGCCGACGGATTCCTCGGCGCTGACGTACAGGACAATGTCGCCGCGCATCGCCACCCGACCAGCGACATCGAGAAGAAGAGTTGACTTGCCGACTCCCGGCTCGCCGGACAACAGAATCGCGGCACCGGGGACGATGCCACCACCGAGCACTCGGTCGAATTCAGCAATTCCGGTCGGTCGATGCTCGGCATCGGTCACCGCGATCTGGGTGATGGGGACGGCGGCACGGTTCGTCGGAACACGTGTCGCGACTGTTCGCCCCCCGAGGGACTCAGTCCCAAATTCGCGAACGGTATCCCACTGCTGGCATTCGCCGCATCGGCCGACCCACTTGTTGGTCGTCCACCCGCACTCGATGCATTTATAGGGAG
>JAEMRP010000004.1 GCA_016463265.1 Microbacteriaceae bacterium
TGTCCGGCTTGTCAAGGTCGATGAGAACCTCACCATCGACGTCCTTGATCACCGTTCCGACGGGGACGGGGAGCGTCAACGATTCGCCCTTGTGCCCGCTTCGGTGATCACCCATTCCGAACCCACCGTTCTCGCTCGAACGGTGAGGTCGATAGTGGAAGTCGAGAAGAGTCGTGACCTGGGGGTCTGACACGAGAACGATGTCGCCGCCGTTGCCGCCGTTGCCGCCGTCTGGTCCGGCGAGGGGCTTGAATTTTTCGCGCTTGACCGACACACAGCCGTTACCTCCGTGTCCGGCTTTGAGGTGCACGGTTACCTCATCGATGAACGAGACCACGTGTCACCTCCTTTTCCTGCGAAAATACGACAAGGCGGGCCGAAGCCCGCCCCGCCGCGTGAAAAACTTATGCGCTCTGAACGATGTTGATGACCTTGCGGCCACCCTTTGCACCGAACTGCACCGAACCAGCTACGAGAGCGAAGAGCGTGTCATCGCCACCACGGCCGACGCCGGCGCCGGGGTGGAAGTGGGTACCACGCTGGCGGACTATGATTTCTCCGGCCTTGACGACCTGACCACCGTAGCGCTTGACGCCAAGGTACTGGGGGTTCGAGTCGCGTCCGTTACGAGTGGACGACGCTCCCTTTTTATGTGCCATGTCGCTTTTCTCCCTCGACTACTTGATGCTCGTAATTTTCACGCGGGTGAGGTCAGCGCGAAAGCCCTGACGCTTGTGGTACCCGGTTTTGTTCTTGAACTTGTGAATGACGATTTTGGGGCCGCGAAGATCTTCGAGAACCTGAGCGGTGACGGTCACCTTTGCGAGGGCCGCGGCGTTCGATTCGATCTTGTCACCGTCCACGAGAAGGACCGGAGCGAGTGAAATCGACCCCTTGTCGTCGGCCTTGATGCGGTCGACAGTGAGGATGGTCCCAACCTCGACCTTTTCCTGTCGCCCTCCGGCGCGCACAATCGCGTAAACCACGGTGATGTCCTTTCGAAAACTCGGTGCGGACCTGAACGTTGGCATTGCGCACCAAGGGACAAGAATAGCCCAATCGTGTCATTCAGGCAAATCCAGTTAGTTGGTCGAGGTCGATTCGTCGGTAGAGGTGTCCGAGGTAGCTTTCTTCGTCGCACGACGCGGGCGTCGAGCAGTTCGCGCACCGGGTTCTGGTGCCTCCGGGAGCGCATCGAGAAGCGAATCGAGATTAGAAATCGGCTTTCCTCTTCGCGCGGCTGTCGCACCGTCGGCGCTGTCGTGGTGAACGGTTGCCGTGGCAATCGCGGCGAGCGCGCTACGAGCGCCATCCGTGATTTCGTGGGTGCCCGTTTGCCCCTGCTGTGGCTTGGGCTGAGTGCCCTGTTTTCCGCGACCACGGCGCGACGCACCGGGTTCGGGCGAACCTTCCACACGGGCCTTCCCGACGGGTTCGTGGTGAATGATCAATCCACGTCCAGCACAGACCTCACACGGTTCGCCGAATGTCTCGAGGAGCCCAAGGCCCAACTTCTTTCGCGTCATTTGGACAAGCCCGAGGCTTGTAATCTCAGCAACTTGGTGCTTGGTGCGGTCTCGGGAAAGACATTCGATGAGGCGTAGTTGAACCAAATCACGATTGCTTTCGAGCACCATGTCGATGAAGTCGATGACCACGATTCCGCCGATGTCTCGTAATCGGAGTTGGCGGACGATTTCCTCGGCCGATTCGAGGTTGTTTTTCGTGACGGTTTCTTCGAGATTTCCCCCCGAACCGATGAACTTGCCCGTGTTGACGTCGATTACCGTCATCGCCTCGGTGCGGTCGATGACAAGCGAACCACCCGACGGCAACCACACCTTGCGGTCAAGCGCCTTGACGATTTGCTCGTTGATGCGATACGTGTCGAACGGGTCGGTTCCATCGTTGTGGTCCACGATTCGTTCGATCAAATCTGGTGCAACCTGCGCGAGATAATCCGAGATGACGGCTTTCGCCTCGGCGCCGTGAATGACGATGTTCTGGAAATCCTCGTTGAACACGTCGCGGATGATTTTGACGAGAAGGTCGGGTTCCGAGTGAAGCAGCACCGGGCCGTTGCCCTTCTCTGCCTTCTTCTGAATCGCATCCCACTGAGCGGTGAGTCGCTGGACATCGAGGGTCAATTGTTCCTCGGTTGCCCCTTCAGCGGCGGTGCGCACGATGACGCCCGCATCTTCCGGAAGGACCTCAGCAAGAATCTTCTTGAGGCGCGTGCGCTCGGAGTCGGGCAACTTACGCGAAATTCCGTTAATCGATCCGCTCGGAACATAGACGACATATCGTCCCGGCAGGCTGACCTGGCTGGTCAGTCGCGCGCCCTTGTGCCCGACCGGGTCTTTCGTGACCTGCACGAGGATCGGGTCTCCCGATTTCAACGCCATCTCGATGCGCCGCGGCTGGTTGGCGTTTTCTTCGGTCGCTGCTGCGTCCCAGTCGACTTCGCCCGAGTACAGCACCGCGTTACGACCGCGGCCGATGTCAACGAAAGCGGCCTCCATCGATGGCAGGACGTTCTGAACCTTGCCAATGTAGACGTTGCCAATGATGCTCGACTCGGTCGAACGCGCAACGTAGTGCTCGACCAGGACGTTGTCCTCGAGAACTCCTATCTGGATACGGCCGTCTTTGCTGCGAACGACCATTTTGCGGTCGACGCTTTCGCGTCGAGCCAGGAATTCTGTTTCCGTGACAATCGGACGACGACGCCCGACGTCACGCGAATCCCGGCGACGCTGGCGCTTGGCTTCGATTCGCGTCGAACCGCGGATTCGCTGAGGCTCGGTGATCTGTTCCGGTTCGATGTACACACGTTCGACGCGTTCCGACCGTTCCACTCGGTTCCCACGCGTACGTCGACGGACCGACGGGCCCTCGTCGTCCATTGGACGACCCGATCGAATCGGGATGTACTCGGGTGCTGGCGGACGAAACACGAGTTGCATTGGGTTCTCGAGAACAATCGGCTCAAA
This sequence comes from Microbacteriaceae bacterium, assembly GCA_016463265.1. GTDB lineage: Bacteria > Actinomycetota > Actinomycetes > Actinomycetales > Microbacteriaceae > MWH-TA3. The sequence continues at coordinate 2,994 of JAEMRP010000004.1, forward strand.
AGCGGGTTTCGTCTCGGTCGGAATCTCCGTTTCGGCCGAGTGTGAATCCTCGGACACGTTAACAACCTCGACCGCGTCAACGCTAACCAGAGTTTCCGTGACAGGGGTTACGCGAGTTTCAGGGGCCGTGAACGGCGACGAGATGTACCCGTCCGAATCAAAATCTGTGTTTTTCACCATTTTCTGGTGCACCTCTCGGTGATTTCTTGCGAAATCGCATTCTGTGAAGCAGAGCTTCAAATCTGTTGTGTGATCGCATCGAGTGACGCAATCCGCGCACTGTCACTACGCGCGGAACTGACTATCCGCTCAAATCTTTCGATTTCTAGCCCGGTATGTCCGGAAAAGTCCTGCGCGATACTCGCGCAACTCCCAGTATAGCCCGAACGCCGTGCCATCGACACGCCAACACGGTCGAATGGGCGATAATGGAAGCGTGAACCCCACCTTCCGCGGCCGATTCGCGTTCGGCGCCTTCATCCTCGTCTTCGGGTTGATTTCGGTCTGGGCCGCGCTCACGCTCTCGACCGAGGGGTATTACCTACTCAAGGACGGCACGCAGCCCTCCTGCAACATCAACCCCTTCTTTAGCTGCGGGAACGTCATGCAATCCGACGAGGCGCGCGCGTTCTTTGGAGTCCCCAATTACTTTTGGGGACTAATCGGGTGGGGTGTCGTCTCGGCAACCGGAGCCGGAGTGCTCGCCGGTGCGACCTACGCCCGCTGGTACTGGCGCGCGTTTGCCGTCGGAATGTTCGTGGCCTGGTTCTTCTTGATGTGGTTGTTCTTCGCCGCCGTCTACGACATCGGCTTCCTCTGCCTCTACTGCATGATCACGTGGACGACGCAGTCGATCATGTTGTGGATCGTGCTGCCCTGGCTTCTGCGCGAGAAACTTCTGTTTGACAGCGAGAAACTGTCACGCATTGGTGCGGCGATTCTTCCGTTCTCGTGGTTGCTGGCCGTCGTGAACATTGCGGGAATCGGTCTCGCGATAATCGCACAGTTCCCGCTGCTTGTCCCAATGCTCCTCAGCGGGTACTAGAACCAGAGCGCCAGTTCTCGCGCGGCCGACTCGGGCGAGTCACTCCCGTGCACGAGGTTCTTCTGGACCTTGAGTCCCCAGTCACGGGCGAGGTCGCCACGAATCGAGCCCGGAGCGGCGAGCGTCGGGTCGGTGGCTCCGGCCACTGCACGGAAGCCCTCGATCACACGATGTCCGCGAACTTTTGCCGCGACGACGGGTCCGCTCGACATGAACTCGACGAGAGGTTCGAAGAACGGCTTACCCTCGTGCTCTTCGTAGTGCGCAGTCAACAGAGCACGATCGGGCGTGAGCATGCGCAGATCGACAATTTCGTAACCCTTCGCCTCGATGCGGCGCAGGATCTCTCCGACGAGGTTGCGTTCGGTTCCGTCCGGCTTGATGAGGACGAGCGTGTCCTGAAGTTCGGTCATTGCTGTTCCTTTCGACGGTCAAGTTGTTGTCCCTTGACGAGGCAATAGGTGAAAAAGATGATGCAGACGAGCCAGGCTAGGCCCCACATCGGTTCGGTAACCACGGGCAGAGCCAGAAGCGCTTGTGATGCGTACACGATTGGGTGGAGTCCACGGCGAAGTGTTGCTTGGGCAAGCGCAAGCATTGCGACGAGCACGATGGCGCTGACGAGAACCTCGAGCCACTGCTGCTTGTGAAGTCCGGCCATCGCGATAGCCCCGAACAGAATGGTGGCCATCTCGACCCCAAACGCGACGCTCAGCAGCGATTCGGTTGCGCTGCGTTGACGTCGTTCGCTCATGTCCAGTTCTCCGTTCGGGCGAGGGTGATGGCGTCACCCACGAGGGTGATACTTCCTGTGACCATAATCGCATCTGACGGGCCGCACATCGACGAGGCCGTCTCGAGCGCCGCCGAGAGTGTCGGTTCGGCGCTGACACGATCGGCACCGACCACGGCCGCGACAATGTCAGACAGGTCGTCCGCTTGCATCGCGCGGTCTGAGCCGGACTGCGTGCAAATGAAACCCGCGACCACGGGATCGAGCGCTTCGATGATGCCGCGGGCATCTTTGTCATCCAGGACCCCGATCACACACCACATCCTGTCAAACGGGAGGACATCGCGAATCGCGGCGGCGAGCGCGGCTGCTCCGTGCGGATTGTGAGCCGCGTCGACGATTATCGGCGGATTCGCGGCAAGGTATTGCAATCGACCAGGGCTCGTGACATTACCGAGCGCGATGCTGAGGATGTCGTCGGGGATAGGTCGCGAGCCGTTTCCGAACAGCGATTCCACCGCGGCGATTGCCAGCGTCGCGTTGAGTGATTGGTGGCGCCCGTGCAACGTGACCGGAACGTCGCGATATGCCGCGGCACGGCCGCGAATCTGCATCACTTGACCACCAACGGCCGAGACGCTCGACACCAATTCGAATGCGTCGCCCTCGGCGAAGAGCTCACCTTCCATCATCTGTGCGGCCACGACAATCTCTGCCATCGCATCGGGCTCTTGCGCAGCGGTGACCACGATGCTATTCGGTTTGATGATTCCGGCTTTGGTCCGGGCAATTTCGGTGACGGTGTTCCCCAAGAATTCCGCATGGTCGATTCCAATGGGCGTAAAGACCGCAACATCGGCATCGGCGACGTTCGTGGAATCCCACGCACCACCCATTCCGACTTCGAGGATGGCGACGTCGACCGGTGCGTCGGCAAAGGCCGCGAGCGTAAGAATCGTGAGCGTTTCGAAATACGTCAGCGGAACCTCCCCCTTGTCAATGAGGTCTTCGTCGACCATGTTGATATAGGGCTCGACGTCGCGCCAGTTCTCGACAAACTTTTCGTCGCTGATAGGTTCACCGTCAATCATGATGCGTTCCGTGACGAATCGCAGGTGGGGGCTCGTCATGAGCCCCGTGCGAAGGCCGTGCGCGCGGCACAGGGCTTCGATCATGCGCGAGGTCGATGTCTTGCCGTTGGTTCCCGTGACGTGGACGATTGAATACGACTGCTGCGGATTGCCCAGATATTCGACGGCTTTTCGAGTGGCGTGCAACCGCGGCTGAGGCGCACGCTCTCCGATTCGCGCGACGAGAGACTCGAAGATTGTGGCGACCTCGGCGCGGAAGTCGGTCACGCCTTGTCCACGCTGACACGAATACGGGCGCCCTCGCCGACCTCGGTGGTTCCCGAGGTGCCGTCGATGAAATCGAGTTCCGTCGCGAGGGTCTCGCCTGAAATCAGGTCTTGATGAGCGCGCATCGCGATGATGGTGACGGCATCGCTTTCGATTTCGAGGCGAATGCGGTCACTGATGTCAAGGCCTGCATCTTTGCGAGCCTGCTGTACAGCACGAACGACATCGCGCGCGAGTCCCTCGGCGGCCAGTTCCGGGGTCACGACGGTGTCGAGCACGACGAATCCCCCGCTAGGCAGGAATGCGACAGCTACCGCTTCGTCGGCAACGTCGAGGACAAGGTCGTATTCGCCCGCCTCGAGCGCGATGCCACCAGCCGTGACGACATCACCGACGACGGACCAGTCCCCCGCCTTCGTCGCGGCGATGACCTGCTGAACCTGTCCGCCAATCCGGGGTCCGAGGGTCCGTGAGTTGACGGACAAGCGCCGAGTGATTCCGTATTCGCCGATCGATTCTTCGCGGAGTTCGACGGCGGTCACCGCCTTGACGTTCAATTCATCACGAAGGATTTCGGTGAAGCCGGCAACCGTCGCGGCATCGGGTATGACAACCGTCAGCGCCGCTAGAGGCAGCCGAACCCGAAGCGCCTTGGCCTTTCGCAACGCCAGACCACTCGACGCAACTTCGCGAACTCGGTCCATCGCCTCGACCAACGCGTGGTCCGCGGGAAACTCTGCAGGGTCCGGCCAATCCGTGAGGTGAACGCTCTCTCCGCCGGTCAGTCCCCGCCAGACCTCTTCGGTCACAAGCGGCGCGAGCGGCGCAGCGATTCGACACACCGTTTCGAGGACGGTGTAGAGCGTGTCGACCGCATCGCGATCGTCGCCATCCCAGAAGCGATCGCGCGATCGACGGACGTACCAATTGGTCAGCACGTCGGCGAAGTCGCGAATCGACGAGGCCGCCATCGGACTGTCCAGGGCGTCGAGGTCGGTCGTGACCTGCTCGATGAGTTCGCGGGTCTTAGCCAACAAATATCGATCGAGAACGTGGGTCGAGTCCGTTCGACGAACGGCATCAACGTCGCCCGCATACAGCGTGAAGAAATAGTAAGTGCTCCAAAGCGGCAATAGGAACTGACGAACCGATTCGCGGATGCCCTCTTCGGTGACGACGAGGTTTCCACCGCGAATGACGCTGGACGACATGAGGAACCAGCGCATCGCGTCGGCCCCGTCGCGTTCGAACACTTCGGACACGTCCGGGTAGTTGCGCAGTGATTTCGACATCTTCTGTCCGTCGTTGCCCAAAACAATCCCGTGGCTGATGACGTTGGTGAACGCCGGGCGATCAAACAGCGCTGTGGACAGAACGTGGAGCGTGTAGAACCAGCCGCGCGTCTGACCGATGTACTCGACGATGAAGTCGGCGGGGTTGTGTGTATCGAACCATTCGCTGTTCTCGAACGGATAGTGAACCTGGGCAAACGGCATCGAACCCGAGTCGAACCACACGTCGAGCACGTCGGTGATGCGGCGCATCGTCGACTTGCCCGTCGGGTCGTCGGGGTTCGGGCGCGTCAATTCGTCGATCGCGGGGCGGTGCAGGTCTGTCGGGCGGGCACCGAAGTCGGCCTCGAGTTCGTCGAGCGATCCGTACACATCAATTCGCGGGTACTCCGGGTCGTCGCTCTTCCACACCGGAATCGGGCTCCCCCAATAGCGATTGCGAGAAATTGACCAGTCGCGAGCGCCGCTGACCCACTTTCCGAATTGTCCGTCTTTAACGTTGTCGGGAACCCAGTTGATTTGTTGGTTGAGTTCGCCCATGCGGTCGCGGAACTCGGGCACGCGAATGAACCATGACGAGACGGCCTTGTAGATGAGCGGGTTGCGACATCGCCAGCAGTGCGGGTACGAGTGGTCGTACGACTTTTGTTGCATCAGACGGCCGTCTGCCTTGAGCTTTTGAGTCAGTGGTTTGTTCGCGTCGAACACGTGGAGTCCCGCGACATCGGTCACCTCGGGCAAGAATTTCCCCGAATCGTCGACAGAGACGATGACCGGGATTCCGGCCGCGGCGCAGATGATCTGGTCGTCTTCACCGTAGGCGGGTGCTTGGTGGACAATTCCGGTGCCCTCACCGGTCGCGACGTAGTCGGCAACGAGGATCTGCCACGCGTTGTCCATGCCCTCGGCGTCCGCGTAGTAATCCCACAGACGCGTATAGGTGATTCCACTGAGGTCAGACCCCACAAAAGTTGCCGTCACGGCGGCGTTCGCCGCTGCCGCATCGTCGTAACCCAGTTCTGTCGCGTATGCGCCGACGGTGTCGGTGGCCAAGAGGAAACTTTCGCCGGTTGCGGCCGCGCCGTTCGGTCCGGCGGGGATTACGGAATACCCGATGGTCGGACCAACCGCGAGCGCCGCATTGGTCGGCAGTGTCCACGGTGTTGTCGTCCAGGCGAGTGCAGAAACACCGACGAGGCCGAGTGCCTCAGCCTGTGAGCCGGTCAACGGGAAGGTGACAGTGACGGATTGGTCTTGGCGCGATTTGTAGACGTCGTCATCCATTCGCAGTTCGTGATTCGACAACGGGGTTTGGTCTCGCCAACAGTAAGGCAGTACGCGGTACCCCTCGTATGCCAGTCCCTTGTCGTGCAATTGCTTGAACGCCCAGATGACGCTCTCCATGAACGTGATGTCGAGTGTCTTGTAGTCGTTTTCGAAGTCCACCCAGCGTGCCTGGCGCGTGACGTACTCTTCCCACTCCTTGGTGTATTTGAGCACAGATTCTTTCGCAACCGCGTTGAAGGCGGCAAGGCCCATCTCTTCGATCTGTGACTTGTCGGTGATTCCGAGCTGGCGTTCAGCCTCAAGTTCGGCGGGCAGCCCGTGGGTGTCCCACCCGAACCGGCGGTGAACCTGCTTGCCGCGCATCGTCTGGTAGCGCGGGAAAAGGTCTTTGGCGTACCCGGTTAGAAGGTGACCGTAGTGCGGCAGTCCGTTAGCGAACGGCGGGCCGTCATAGAACACCCACTCGTCACAGCCCTCGCGGTTCGAAATCGACTTGCGGAACGTGTCATTGGTCGCCCAGTACGCAAGAACTTCGTGTTCGATCGCGGGGAATGACGGGGACGGCTGAACACCGGTCGTCTCGCGGTGGCGGGGGTAGTTCATGGGTCTCAATTCTACGTGTGACGCAGGGGTAGTCTGGGCTCAATCCGAAGGAGCATCATGGCCGCGAAATCCACCACATCGTCCACTCGTCCCCGTCAGGGACTCGCTCTGGCTATCAGCATTGCCGTGCCGTTCATCATCGGTGGACTGGGCGCTCTGTCTACCTCCGGGAATGTCGACGGCTGGTACGCGGCCGCGAACGTTGCGCCGTGGACTCCTCCGAACTGGGTGTTCGGTCCCGTGTGGTCGGTTTTGTACGTGTTGATTGGCGTGTCGTTCTGGCGAGCGTGGCGCATGCCGTCGAGCCCCGCCCGAAGCGCCGGCATTCGACTGTTCATCTGGCAGTTGGCCCTCAACGCCATCTGGACACCAATCTTCTTCTCTGGTTTCCCGCTGATTGGACCAACCGCGTTCTGGCTCGGCGTCATCATCATCCTGGTCATGGACGTTCTCGTGTGGATGACGATTGTGAAATTCAAAGACGTGGACATCTGGGCCGCCCGCTTACTCATCCCCTATGAGGCGTGGCTGTGGATCGCGTCGACGTTGAACATTTATCTCGCTTTCGCGAACTAGCCCCCTGACGTGACGTCGGCCGTCGGGCTGATAGATTTGGGCAATACGAGTGAGGCAGCCATACCCGCTGCCGCCGATAGTGAAAGAGGCGTCCATGCCCCGCGAAATCCCCGACAAGCCGGCCCTCGAAGGACTCGAAGCAACCTGGGGTGAGGTGTGGGAACGCGAAGGAACGTACGCGTTCGATCGCGCGAAGGCCGTTTCGCTCGGTAAAGACAGCGTGTTCGCGGTCGACACTCCCCCACCGACCGCCTCCGGTTCGTTGCACATCGGTCACGTGTTCTCTTACACGCACATGGACCTCGCCGCCCGCTACCAGCGCGCCAAGGGCAAGGTCATTTTTTACCCGATGGGGTGGGATGACAACGGGCTTCCGACAGAGCGCCGTGTTCAGAACTACTACGGCGTCCGTTGCGACCCGACCCTGCCGTACGACCCCTCATTCACGCCACCGCTCGAGGGAGGCGACAACGCCTCGTCGAAGGCCGCCGATCAGGTGCCTATCTCGCGACGCAACTTTGTCGAACTCTGCGAGAAGTTGACCGTCGAGGACGAGAAGAAGTTCGAGGAACTGTGGCGAACACTCGGCCTCTCGGTCGACTGGTCACAGACGTACCGCACGATTTCCGACGAGTCGCAGCGAACCGCTCAGCGTGCGTTCCTGAGGAACCTCGCACGGGGCGAGGCCTACCAGGCCGACGCACCGACCCTGTGGGACATCACGTTCCGGACCGCGGTCGCCCAAGCGGAACTCGAGGACAAAGAAGTTCCCGGTGCGTATCACCGCGTCTCGTTCCACACGCCCGATGGTGGAACAATCGACATCGAGACGACCCGACCCGAGATGATTCCGGCGTGTGTGGCACTCGTTGCCAACCCCGAGGACGAGCGCTACAAGCCGTTCTTCGGAACGACCGTGAGCACGCCGCTGTTCGGCGTCAAGGTCCCCGTTCTTGCTCACCCGCTCGCCCAGATTGACAAGGGAAGCGGAATCGCGATGATCTGTACGTTCGGTGACGTCACCGACGTGATCTGGTGGCGCGAGCTCAGCCTTCCGACCCGCCCAATCCTCGGGTTCGACGGTCGCGTCATGAGCGAACCACCCGCCGGCATCGACTCCGACGACCAGCGCGCCGTCTATGCCGAACTCGCGGGCAAGACCGTGTTCAGTGCAAAGGCACGAATCGTCGAGTTGCTGCAGGAATCGGGCGAGATGATCGGCGATCCCAAACCCATTACTCACCCCGTCAAGTTCTTTGAAAAGGGCGACAAGCCACTCGAGATCGTCACAACCCGCCAGTGGTATATCCGCAACGGTGCCAAAGACGAAGACCTTCGCGCGCGTCTCATCGAGCGCGGCCAACAGGTCAACTTCCACCCCGACTTCATGCGGGTTCGCTACGACAACTGGGTCGGCGGACTCAACGGCGACTGGCTGGTCTCTCGCCAGCGCTTCTTCGGTGTGCCGATTCCCGTCTGGTACCCGCTCGATGCAGAGGGCAATCCGGTGTTCGACAACCCGATTGTTCCGACCGAGGACCAACTGCCGGTCGACCCGTCGTCACAGCCCGCTCCGGGTTACGACGACGACCAGCGCGGTGTCGCTGGCGGATTCATCGGCGAGGTCGACGTCATGGACACGTGGGCGACCTCGTCACTCACTCCGCAGATCGCCGGCAAGTGGGGCGAGGACGACGAACTGTGGAACCTCGTCTTCCCGTATTCACTTCGCTCGCAGGGCCAAGACATCATTCGCACGTGGTTGTTCTCGACCGTTCTGCGCGCCGAACTCGAACACGGCGTTGCGCCGTGGGAACACGCCGGGATCTCGGGATTCATCGTCGACCCCGACCGCAAGAAGATGTCGAAGTCGAAGGGTAACGTCGTGACCCCGCAGGGAATGCTCGATGAGCACGGTTCGGACGCGGTTCGCTACTGGGCGGCATCCAGCAGGCTCGGCACCGACGCGGCGTTTGACCCCGAAAACCCCAAGCAGATCAAGATCGGTCGGCGCCTTGCGATCAAGGTGTTAAACGCGGCGAAGTTCGTCTATTCGTTCCCGCACACCGAAGGTGCGACGATTACCGAACCGATTGACATCGACCTGCTGCGACGGCTCGCCGAGGTCGTTCGCATCGCGACCGAATCGTATGACAAATTTGACCACGCCCGCGCGCTCGAAGTAACGGAACAGTTCTTCTGGACCTTCACCGACGACTACCTCGAACTCGTCAAGGAACGCGCCTATCGCGACGAGGTTTCACCCGAGCAAGCGTCGGCAGTTGCCGCACTGCGCCTCGCGATTGATGTGTTCCTGCGTTTGCTCGCGCCGGTCATCCCGTTCGCGACGGAAGAGGTCTGGCGGTGGACGCACGACGGCTCGATTCACATCGCTCCCTGGCCGACCGTCGCGGAAATCCCATTCGAGGGACCCAGCTCTGGGCTTCTCGCTTTGTGTGGAGTTGCCCTTGTCGGAATTCGCGGAGCCAAGACCGACGCGAAAGCGTCGCAAAAGACCGTGGTCACGAGCGCAACCGTCACCGGTCCTGCGCTTCTCGCGGAAGCGAAGACCGACCTCGCTGCGGTTGGACGAATCGTGAACCTCACGCTCGTCGAATCGACCGACGTAGCGGTAACCGCAACCGAACTCGAGGAAACCGCCGAATAGTTGACTGCGCCAGCCAGAGGACTACAGTGACACCATGACCGTTACCGTTCGACCAATCGAGGAGCGCGACGAATCCGTCTGGCGCCAACTGTTCGTTGCCTATGGAGTCTTTTACGAAACCGAGTTCGCCGAACCACAGATTTCGACCGTGTGGACTTGGCTGATGGACCCGAGCCATCCGACGAAGGCATGGGTCGCCGAGATCGACGGAGCGGTCGTCGGATTCGGACACATGCGAACCCACTGGGACACATTCACTGGGGGTCCGGCCTGGTTCCTCGACGACCTGTACACGTCGTCCGCGGCTCGCGGTCACGGCGCCGGAACACAGATCATCAACGCCCTGCGGGCTCATGCCGACGCGCACGGCGGGGGAACGATCTCGTGGATCACGGCCGACGATAACGTCACCGCTCGAAGCGTGTACGACAAGCTTGCCGCCCGTCAAACCTGGGTGACGTACGAGATGGGCGTTAGGCCGACTTTTCTTTCGTGATTTTGCGCTCGATCATGGTCGGGGCGGCACCGGTGTCGACGGATTCCTTGGTGACAATGACCTTGGCGATTAGCTCGGTCGACGGGACCTCGAACATGATGGGCCCGAGGACGTCTTCGAGGATCGCGCGGAGCCCCCGTGCGCCCGTCCCCCGCTTGACGGCGAGGTCGGCGATCGATTCGAGTGCGTCCTTTTCAAATTCGAGTTCCACACCGTCGAGCTCAAACATCCTTTGGTACTGCTTGACCAGCGCGTTGCGCGGTCCGGTCAGGATGTCGATGAGCGCACTGCGGTCGAGCGGCAGAACCGAGGCGATGACGGGCAGTCGACCGATGAACTCGGGAATCAACCCAAACTTGTGCAGGTCTTCGGGCTGGACTTCGGCGAACAGGTTCTGTTGTTCGCCCTTGAGTTGAAGTGACGCGCCGAACCCCACGCCGTGGCGGCCGACGCGCTGCGACACGATCTCCTCGAGCCCCGCAAACGCTCCGGCGACGATAAACAGAACGTTCGTCGTATCAATCTGGAGGAATTCCTGGTGGGGGTGCTTGCGACCGCCCTGGGGCGGAACGCTCGCGACGGTTCCTTCAAGAATCTTGAGCAGTGCCTGCTGAACGCCCTCGCCCGACACGTCGCGCGTGATCGAGGGGTTTTCGGCCTTTCGGGAAATCTTGTCGATCTCGTCGATGTAGATGATGCCCTTCTCGGCGCGCTTGACATCGAAGTCGGCGGCCTGAATGAGCTTCAAGAGGATGTTCTCGACGTCTTCACCGACATAACCGGCTTCGGTCAGGGCGGTGGCGTCGGCGACGACGAACGGAACGTTGAGGCGCTTGGCGAGAGTCTGTGCCAGGTACGTCTTGCCGCAACCTGTCGGACCGATAAGCAAAATGTTCGACTTGGCGATTTCGATTTCGTCGTGCACGTCAGCGGAACGCACGCCTTCTTGGGCGCGAACTCGCTTGTAGTGGTTGTACACCGCCACTGACAGGGCGCGCTTTGCGGCGTCTTGACCGACCACATATTCGTCGAGGAATGCCGCGATTTCTTTTGGCTTGGGTAAATCGATGTCGACGACCTCGTCGCTCTCGCCCTGCGCTGCTTCGGCCATGCGCTCGTCAATGATCTCGTTACACAATTCGACGCACTCATCACAGATATAGACACCGGGACCGGCAATGAGTTGCTGAACTTGCTTTTGCGTCTTGCCACAGAAGGAACACTTCATGACGTCGGTGCTGTCGCCGATACGTGACATGGTGCCTCCTTGCTGGTCGGTTCAAGCCTAACCCCGTGCACCCATGGGGTTTGGCAGGGCTGTCGATAACTGTTCGGCGTGGCGCACATAATAGAAATATGTCAATTCGTTCCGTCGTCACCGTCATTATCACCGCTCTCGGATTGGCGGTTTTGTCCGCAGGTCCCGCCTTCGCTCACGCCGAACTCATCGGTTCGTCGCCGGCGGCCGACTCGAGCGTCGCCAGTGTCACTGAGGTGTCCGTCACCGCGGGCGAAGAACTTCTCAATATCGGCGAAAACGCCGAGGGCTTCGTGATCGCCGTGAGTGACGCGGACGGCGCGTTTTACGGCGACGGCTGCGTTTCGGTCCAAGGCGACACCGCGTCGATGGACGTTAAGTTGAGCCTCCGCGGGACGTACACGGTTGCGTACCGCGTGATCTCGGATGACGGCCACCCCGTCGAAGGCTCATTCACGTTCGACTTCGAGGGTGACGCAAACGAATCGAACCTTGTACGATACGTTGGCCGTCCCGTCTGCGGCGAGACGCCCGTCACCCTGGTTGATGAAACAACCGAACCAACCGAACCAACAGAACCCAGCGTCATTTCTACCGCACCGCCGATCGTCCCACCCGCACCTGGCGCTGATTTGACACCGTGGATCGGTCTTGCAACCATCCCACTCGTTGTTGGGGCAATCTGGATTCTCATTCGTCTTCTGGGAAAGAAAGACTCCGAAGACAACCTCGTCTAGCTAGGCGATGACCTTGCGGCTCGACAGAACCTGGTCGATGAGTCCGTACTCCAACGCTTCCGCGGCCGTGAGAATCTTGTCGCGGTCGATGTCGTTGCGGATCTCTTCCACCGTTTTGTTGGTGTGATCGGCAAGAGTGATTTCGAGCCATTCGCGTAGACGGGCGATTTCTTTCGCCTGAATCTCGATGTCCGACGCCTGACCGCGGCCGGCATCGCCGGTCGAGGGCTGGTGAATCAGAATTCGCGCGTTCGGCAGGGCGAGTCGCTTGCCGGGGGTTCCACCTGCTGCCAACACCGCCGCAGCGGACGCGGCCTGACCGAGGACAACGGTCTGGATCTGTGGGCGGACGTATTGCATCGTGTCGTAGATCGCGGTCATCGCGGTGAAGGATCCGCCGGGTGAGTTGATGTACATGATGATGTCGCGGTCCGGGTCTTGCGACTCGAGGACGAGCAACTGGGCCATGACGTCGTCGGCGGACGCGTCGTCGACCTGAACACCGAGGAACACGATTCGGTCCTGGAACAACTTGGCGTAAGGGTCGAGGAAACGGGTGCCGTTGGCCGTGCGCTCTTCGAACTGAGGAAGGATGTAACGCGATTCGGGGACGGCGATGCCGTTGTGGTTGGTGTCAAAGTTCATGTGCCTGTCCCCTACTTCGTGTTCGTTCCGCCGCCACCGACGACGTCGTCAGCAGATGCGCGGATGTGATCGACAAAGCCGTACTCCAAGGCCTCTTCAGCGCTGAACCAACGGTCGCGGTCGCCGTCTTTCGAAACCTGTTCCGCCGTCTTGCCCGTCGCAGCGGCGGTGATTTCCGCAAGGCGCTTCTTCATGTCGTTGATCAGTTCCGCCTGAGTCTGAATGTCGCTCGCGGTTCCACCGAAGCCGCCGCTGGGTTGGTGCAAAAGGACTCGGGCGTTCGGCGTGATGTAACGCTTGCCCTTGGTTCCGGCGGTCAACAGGAACTGGCCCATCGACGCGGCCAAACCGATTCCCACGGTGACGATGTCGTTCGGAACGAACTGCATCGTGTCATAAATGGCCATACCCGCGGTGATCGAGCCACCGGGCGAGTTGATGTACAGGTAGATGTCCTTCTTGGGGTCTTCCGCCGCAAGGAGGAGAAGTTTTGCCGCGATTTCGTTCGCGTTCTCGTCGCGAACCTCACTGCCCAACCAGATAATGCGGTCCTTCAACAGACGATCGAACACGTTGGGCGGGAATACCGGTTCACTCATTTATTACTCCTTGTGGGCTTGATAGCCAGCGTACCCAGTGCACACGACGCGCCGTGACGATTTCGCCGAGGGCAAAACTCGGACGGGGTGGTCACCGATTACGGAGCAAGGTTAGCCTCAAAGAACGACGCAAGCACATCCGCGTAACGGTCGGTCTCGGTGAGCATGCCCTCGGTGTGGTCGGCTCCGGCGAACGTCTCGAGTTGAACGTTCCCGCCCACCGACTTCGCATAGTCGACGAAGTCGAGTGACGATTGATACGCGAGTCGTTGATCGGCGTCACCGTGCAGGATCAGCATCGGACGGTCGCCCGCCGCGTCGATTGCCGAGGTCACCGAGGTTTCGGTCAGATTCACACCGTGGAAGATTTGTGCCGAGACGAGAGCGAGTTGCCACAGGAACCCGGGAAAACCCTGGAACTCGACTTCCTTGGTCGCCGCCGCGTTGAAGTCGAAAATTGTTCCCTCCATCGCAAAGGCCGACACCGTCTCGGTCTTGGCCGGAAGCAAACTGGTGGCGACCGCTCCGCCCGAGACGCCGAACATTCCCAGGCTCGCCGGTTTCACCGCCTTTTCCGCCACGAGCCAGTCGGCGACGGCGGCGAAGTCGTCCGATTCCTCTTGACCGGCCGAGTGGCGGCCATCGGTGCAGGTCGATTCGCCCGTGTCTCGGCTGTCGACCAACAACACGTTGAATCCACGTTTGGCCAACATCGAGCTGGGCAACAGCGCGTTGAAATCGCGGCGAGAAGTGCCGATTCCGTGGGTGACAATCACGGTCTTGCCATTGGGGAACGCGGGGGTGATCCACCACGCCGAGAGGTTGATGTCGTCGGCGACAGGAATGATGACTTCCTCGTACGGGACATTCTTCATCCAGTAGGGCGACAAGTCGTACCCGACCCACTTGTCCCATCCGGGACCTTCGAAGGGTCCTTCCCCCGTTCCCGGCGTCACAAATTGCTCCGGCGAGTTGTTGACGTCGTCGGCGTTGATGGCGCAGGGCACCGCGGTTCCGGACGTGTACACGTATTCGCCGGCGGCGAGACCGCCACCGACCACGACAAGAACAGTCGAGCCGGCAATGACTCCCCAAAGTGTGGATTTCTTCATTGACAAAGGTTAGCACCGCACAAACTAATGAGGGCTCCGAAGCCCTCGTTCGAGTTAGTGCTTGTGACCCGCGTGGTCGTCGTGATCCGAGTGGTCGTCCGACCCGAGCGGTGTGGCCACCGCCGAGAGCGCCGAGTTCGTGAACGCAGACAAATCAACGGCCTTGCCTTTCGAGTCGGTGACCTTGACTTTGGTCAGCGCTACCGACAGCGCTTTCGAGCGGGCGACCTCGCCGACCATGCTCTGGATTTGGCCGTTCTCGGTCACAACCTTGATGAACTCGTTGACGTCCATCCCGTACTGCTGCGCCGACTGCATGAGGTACTGCAACAATTCGTCCTGTCCGACCTGAACTTCTTCTTTTTCGGCGAGCTCGTCGAGCAGAATCTGCACCTGGAACGAGCGGGTGGTCGATTCGGTGACCTCGGCTCGGTGAACGTCGTCTTTTTGACGACCCTCCTGCTCGAGGTGGCGCTCGACCTCGTCGGTGATGACTCCCGCGGGGACGGCGATGGTCACCTTGGCGAGAATGGCGTCGAGAAGCGCTTCGCGAGCCTTCGTCGCATAGTCGAACACCGCACGCTTCTCGATCTGCGTCTTCAGGTCGGCGCGCAATTCCTTGATAGTGTCGAACTGGCTCGCGACCTGCGCGAACTCGTCGTCGGCGTCGGGGATCTCGCGGACCTTCACCTGGTTGACCGTGATTTCGATTTCGGCTTCGTCACCGGCGTTGTCGCCACCGACCAGTGTCGACTTAAACGTCGTCTTCTCGCCAGCCGTGAGAGTCAAGACGGCCTCGTCGAGCCCCTCGATGAGGTCACCCGAACCGACCTCGTACGAAATCGATGAGGCGGTGTCGACGGTCTTGCCGCCGATCATTGCGGTGAGGTCGAGAACGACGAAGTCGCCCTTCGCCGCCGGGCGGTCCACGGTCGCAAGAGTGCCGAAGCGAGTGCGGACGGCGTGGAGTTCGTCGTCCACCTGTATCGCAGTGACCTCTGACGTCTCGATGGAAACCTTGAATGTGTCGAGCTTGGGAATGGTGAACGTCGGGCGAACATCGGTCTCGATCTCGAGAACAAGGTCCCCCGAAAAGTCGTCCTTTGGAAGAGTCGTGTTGACAACCTCGGGGCGTCCGAGCGTGCGAATCTTTTCCGACTCGGCGGCCATGCGGAAGAAACGGTCGACACCCTCGGACACAGCGTGATTGATGACGTCGCCACGTCCTACGCGCTGATCGATGAGCTTCGGCGGAACCTTGCCCTTGCGGAAACCCTTGATCTGAACCTGTTCTGCGATGTGCTGGTAGGCGTGATCGATCGACGGCTTTAGCTCGGCCGGGGTTACCGAGATCGACAACTTGACTCGGGTATCCGACAAACGCTCGACGGTGGTGGTAGGCACTGACTAACTCCTATATACATACGGACTGAACAACTCGTCGGGGCGACAGGATTCGAACCTGCGACATCCCGCTCCCAAAGCGGGCACTCTAGCCAAGCTGAGCTACGCCCCGGACGTACGCGACCCAAAGGGCACGACGCTTTTCCAGTGTAGTGGCTGGTCGATTTTCGCCGCGCCACGTTTTGTTATAGGCTCCCCTTTGGGGATGTAGCTCAATGGTAGAGCCCCAGTCTTCCAAACTGATTACGCGGGTTCGATTCCCGTCATCCCCTCCATACCGATAAAACCGCGCTAATACGCGGAATAAACGGAGCCCGAGAACCCTCGAGCGACAACGGTTTAGAGCGTGTTTAGACCCTCTCGTGCACTGTTGTGTAAAAGGTTCGACCGTTGGACTCAAACGCTGTCGCCGCCGAGGGAAATTCTCACTCCCTTTACTTTCGCGCGGGACGAGGGTACGGTGAGCATAGGGCACTTGCAAAGTGTCAAGATTTACCCCCCCCTGACGTTCATCTCGGTTGTAATCTCCGACGTATTCGGAGGACTGGAGTTTTAGGCCACAACGTCCCTACCCAGTGTGAAAGTTTGCCAAATGGTCAGGATGTTTCGTGTGAGTGTCGCCTTTTTTCTGACGCTGATTTGCGTGGGCTCTTTCGTTTCTGTTTCGACAGTTTCTCCCGCGTGGGCTGTCGCTGCGTGGACCCAGCTGGGTGCCGACATTGATGGTGAGGCTGCTTCGGATTATTCAGGAACCTCTGTGTCGTTCAGTTCCGATGGGTCCCGGGTCGCGATCGGTGCACCCCGTAACGACGGTGCTGGGTCTAATGCTGGACAGGTGCGGGTTTATGACTGGACCGGTACCGCATGGGCACAGGTTGGTAGCGACATTAATGGTGAGAATGAATACAGTAATTTGGGCAGTTCCGTGTCGTTGAGTGCCGATGGGTCCCGCGTCGCGATCGGTGCAAAACAAAACAACGGCAGCGGGGCTTACTCTGGACACGTGCGGGTGTATGACCTGGTCACTGGCGTATGGACCCAAGTAGGTGCCGACATTGACGGTGAAGCTGCTTCGGATTATTCAGGAACCTCAGTGTCGTTGAGTTCCGACGGGTCCCGCGTCGCTATTGGTGCACCACAGAACGACGGTGCTGGAGCTAATGCTGGGCACGTGCGGGTGTATGACCTGGTCACTGGCGTATGGACCCAAGTAGGTGCCGACA
>JAEMRP010000076.1 GCA_016463265.1 Microbacteriaceae bacterium
GGCGCGTTGTGCGCTGGGAATAAGTGCATTGACGAGGGTGGACTTCCCAACTCCCGAGTGACCGACCGCGACGGTCGTGTGCCCGACGAGCAACTCCGCCAATTCGGCGAGGGGTGGGTCGTCTGAGCGCGACGTCACGACGGGCACATTGAGTCCGTGAAAGTGTGCGAGGAATTCGGTCGGATCCGCGAGGTCGGTCTTTGTGACGCAGAGAATCGGCAGAATTCCCGCGTCAAACGCGGCCACCATGTATCGGTCGACCAGTCGTTGTCGTGGCTCGGGGTTTGCCGCCGCGACAACAATGAGCATTCGATCGGCATTCGCCACGATCATTCGCTCGACCGTGTCGCTATCGTCCGCCGATCGCCTCAGAACGGTCGTGCGCGGTACCACGCGAACAATTCTCGCGAGAGTTCCGTCGCCACCCGTCGTATCGCCCACGATGTCAACGAGGTCACCGGTGACAATCGGCGTCCGCGACAATTCTCGGGCGCGCTTGGTGATGATCTCGCGTTCCTCCGGTGTTCCCTCGTCGGCAAGAGTCAAATATCGACCCCGGTCAACGGTGATCACGCGCGCTTCTATCGAATCGTCGTGTGCCGGCCGATTCTTGGTGCGGGGCTTGCTGCCGCGTTTTGGCGGGCGGACCTTGGCGGCCGTTTCGTCATAGTCATCGAAGCGGTCGGCGTCCTCCGGGAGCCAATTCATGAGCCGAGCATCGCTGTCCACATTGCCGGGAATTCGGGAAGCGTCTTGGCGGTCGTGCCGATGTTGTCCACTTCAACTCCGTCGACGGCCAGACCGATGATGGCGCCGGCGGTCGCCATGCGGTGGTCGTGGTAGCTCTGCCATGCACCACCGTGGAGCGTCGCGGGTTCGAGGTGGACGCCATCGGGCAATTCCGTTGCCTGACCGCTGAGCCTGTTGATTTCGGTCACGAGCGCGCGCAGTCGGTCGGTCTCGTGTCCACGAAGGTGGGCGATACCGGTGAACGTCGACGCCGTCGTGGCGAGGGCGGCGAGCGCGATGAGTGCCGGGGCCAGTTCGCCACCGGTCGAAAGGTCCAGGTTCACGCCGTGGATTGGTTGTCCGCCGAGTATCCCTCGACCACCATCGACGGTGAGGCCCCGCTCGTCTCGAGTGACTACTGCACCGAACTCCTCGAAGTACCCGCCGAGGTCGTCGCCGACCTGAGTCGTGTTTTTCGGCCAATGGGGAATCGTGACGGTTCCCCCAGCAATCAGGGCGGCGGCGAGGAACGGCGCCGCGTTGGACAGGTCGGGTTCCATGTTGACGTCGATCCCCGAGATTGGCCCAGGCTCGACCCGCCAGACGCCGCGTTCCGGTTCCGTGACGGTGACCCCACGGGCGCGAAGGCACGCGATGGTCATTTCGATGTGGGGCATGGAAGGAAGATGTTCGCCCGTGTGGCGCAGCGTGAGCCCGTTGGTGAAACGCGCGCCAGCGAGCAGCAGTCCTGAGACAAACTGGCTTGACTGTGAGGCGTCGATAGAGATGTCGCCGCCGACTACGTGACCCGTTCCGCGAACCGTGAAGGGCAGGGTTCCGCGACCGTCATCGTCGACCTCGACGCCCAACTTGCGGAGGCTGTCAATTGTTGTTGCCATCGGGCGGAGCCGCGCTCCATCATCGCCATCGAACGTCACTTCTCCTTTCGCCAGAGCCGCAATCGGTGGCACGAACCGCATCACGGTTCCCGCTAATCCGCAGTCGATGGTGACGCCTCCGGTCAATTCCGCGGGTGTTACGAGTAACGTGTCTGACCCCCCGCCTAGACTGTCACGACACTCAACACCGAGTTGACCGAGCGCGTCCATCATGAGGGACGAATCTCGCGATCGAAGTGGGCGGTGAATCACCGAGGGACGATCGGACAGGGCGGCCAAAACCAACTCGCGGTTGGTGAGGCTCTTACTTCCCGGAATGGGAACGACGGCGTGGAGCGGGGAGGTCGCGCGTGGCGCGACCCAATTTTCGCTCTCTCGGGAATAAACGCGGGACGTCATTGGTTTCGACTCTACGCGAGGAACAGCCCCACAAGGGCAGGAGAAAAGGAGTACACCATAGAATCACGACTAATGGTTACCGATGAAACCCCCGAGGACAACGAGATCCTCGCCGGTGAAGAAGCAAACTCCGAGGACATTGTTATCCCGGGTTCCCTCGAGTGGGATCCATCCGAAATCGAGACGAACTACGTCAACCGTGGCTCGTTCGAAGAAGTGTACAACTCGGTATATCCCCGCCTCTATCGGCACACGGTTTATGAACTCGACCGACTCTATCTGTCAAAGAAGCAGGTGGAAGAAGTGCTTCAGACCGCCATGGGGAAGGCCTATCAGAACTGGGACAAGTACACCCAGGGAACCTATGCGCTGGGCTGGCTCAAAAAGATCATCACGAATACCGCCTACAACCTTCTGCGCAAGGAAAAGAACGAGCCGCTGTTGTTTGGTGACATGGGAATCATCATGGATGCTCCCGCCTACTACGCGCGTAGCGCCGAGAGTTCCGTGATTGAATCGATCACGTTCGACGAGATTCGTGCGTTGTTCGACGAGGTGCGCGAACCGTTCCGGTCAGCCCTCAAACTGGTCATTCTCGAAGAAATGCCCTACCAGGACGCCGCCGACAAGATCGGGGTGCCGCTCAATACGATGCTCACCCGCGTGAACCGTGGTCGCACCATCCTCAAGGAACTCGTGCTCACACACAAGAGAGAAATGGGAATCTAATGGACATGAATCGCGATTGTGGCTGTGAATCCGCCCGACAGCGGATGGACATCCTCATTGACCGTGAATTGACGGAAATCGAATGTGGCGACGTGAGTGCGCACTGTGCGTCCTGCGAGAGTTGTCAAGCCGAAATTGTTGTCATGGAGAAATTGACCGATCGTTTTAGGGCAGCGTGTGCGGAACCCGCTCCGGAAAACTTGCGAATCTCGATTCTCAATTCGGTTACCAATCAGACTGGAATTGTCGACGCGTAAGACATCGGCCGACGTGGCTCGTTAGAGTCCGTGAAACGCGCCGTCCATTACGGCCGTGTGTTCCTCTGCCGAACGCTTCAGTGACCCGGTTGCGGGAGATGCCGAGGCTGGACGCGAAACCACCCGCACGTTGTCCAGTCCGAGACGACGCATTTCGAGCGCAATGAACGGCCATGCACCTTGGTTCTCGGGTTCGTCCTGTACCCAGACGAGTTCGGCACCCTGGTGTCGGTCAACGATTGCCCGTATGTGATCGTCGGGGAACGGGTAGTACTGTTCCATGCGAACCAGCGCGACCCCGGATAGTGCACGTTTCTCGCGCTCGGCGAGGAGGTCGTAGTGAATCTTCCCCGCGTGAAGCAGGACACGACGCGATTGGCCGTCAAGGCTGTGGTCGTCGAGTACGGGCTCGAACGTGCCCGTGGTGAAGTCGTCAACTTTGCTCGTTGCCCCTCGAAGCCGCAACATCGCCTTCGGCGTAAACACAATGAGCGGACGTTGAGGTTGCGCGTACGCCTGGCGTCGCAGCAGGTGGAAATAGGACGCCGGTGTCGACGGACGCGCGATGGTCATGTTGCCTTCGGCGGCCATCTGAAGGAATCGCTCGATGCGCGCCGACGAGTGGTCTGGCCCCTGTCCTTCGTAGCCGTGGGGAAGCAACAGGACCAACCCTGAGTTCTGTCCCCACTTCTGTTCCGAGGACGAGATGAATTCGTCGATGACCGTTTGTGCACCATTGGCGAAGTCACCGAACTGCGCCTCCCACAGGACGAGTGCGTCGGGGTTTCCAACGGTATAGCCATATTCGTAGGCCATCGCGGCGTATTCCGACAGGAGCGAGTCGTAGATGTAGAAGCGACCCTGGTTGTCGGACAGGTTCGTGAGCGGCAGCCACTCTTGGCCGTTCACGCGATCGTGGAACACGGCGTGGCGCTGGACAAAGGTGCCGCGCCGAGCGTCTTGACCAGCGAATCGCACCTTTTTGCCCTCGAGCAAGAGTGATCCAAGGGCGAGAAGTTCGCCGAAGCCCCAATCGATGTCACCGCTGCGGCTCATCTCGATACGCTTCGCGAGCAGTTGCTCGAGTTTGGGGTGGACCGAGAACCCTTCGGGCGGTGCACCGTGTGCGTCACCAATGCGATGGACGACGGATACATCGACCGCGGTCGACTGCGGGTGCCGCTGTACCTGGGATGCCGTCGCGGTCCCGCTCGAGATCCCGCTGGACGCGTCCTCGTCTTCGTGAGTATCGGTGAATGCTTGTTCCAACAAGGTGAGGAACTTGGCTTGAACGCCGTCGTACTCCTCTTGAGTGATGTCCCCGCGGCCGACGAGCGACTCGGCGTAGAGGGTACGAACCGAACGCTTGGCTTCGATGAGGTTGTACATCAGCGGCTGGGTCATGGACGGGTCGTCGCCCTCGTTGTGACCGCGTCGGCGGTAACAGACAACATCGATGACCACATCGTGTTTGAACTTTTGGCGGTAGCCGACAGCGAGTTTGGCGACGCGAACGACGGCCTCCGGGTCGTCACCGTTCACGTGGAAGATGGGCGCTTGAACCGACTTCGCGACGTCGGTCGAATACAGCGATGTGCGAGCGTCTTTCGGAAGCGTCGTGAATCCGACCTGGTTGTTCGCGACCACGTGAATCGTTCCGCCCGTGCGGTATCCGCGCAGTTGGGCCATCTGCATCGTTTCGATGACGACACCCTGACCTGCCATTGCGGCGTCACCGTGGACGAGAATCGGCAGGACTGTAAACGATGCAATCGGCTTGTGGTCTTGTTTGGCGCGGACGATGCCCTCGAGAACGCCGTTGACCGCCTCGAGGTGCGATGGATTGGCCGCGAGGTAGACAGGGATCTTTTGACCCTTGGCCGTGATGAATTCCCCTTCGGTTCCGAGGTGGTACTTGACATCACCGGAACCCTGAACAGTACTTGTGTCGGTGGTGCCTTCGAACTCGCGGAAGATCTGGCCGTACGTCTTGCCCGCGATGTT
>JAEMRP010000077.1:0-2306 GCA_016463265.1 Microbacteriaceae bacterium
GCAGGCCGTTCGATGAGTCGCGGAGGTTCGCGGCCACGGTGACTGGGTCATCCCCGGAAACGGGCCCGACCGCTTCGGCAATCGTGGCGCTCGCAGCGGAGGAATAGGTATTTGCGAGCCCGGGAAACATTTCGTCGCCCGCGATGAGGCGCCCAAACCCCAACTTCTCGGCGATGCCCAGGATTTGCGTGTCCCCGGCTCGACCGGTTGGCCACCCGATGATGTCGGCTGACGGGACACCTGAAATCTCGCTCAGTTGGATGGTCGAGACGCGGTAACTTGGTCCGGTATCGGCGATGAGGAACGGGTCTGCGTTTCCCCACGGCAGGTAAATGGGCCGAGATCGAGTGACAGAGGCCAGCCACGCGGATACGGGCGCCGGCGCGTTCTTTCCGAGCGCCGTGATGCTCGCGACGATTCGCGAATCGATGGCGATCGTTGCACCATGAGAGATTGCGGCAGATGTTAGCTGGGCCCAGGAACCACCCGGCGATACGAGCCTCGACATCTTGCTGGCATCAATCAAGTCTGATGACGATCCAGACGCGACGATGGGAACAAGAACGGAAAACGCAGGCGGAGAGGCGGCTTCTGCAGGGACCGCGCCAAAACTCAAAAGTGCGAAGATTGCCGCGACCGTGAGGCTGGCGCGAGCGCGACGAACCCTAACTTTTTCGACGGCCGACATAGCGGTAAGTCTAGACTGAAGCGATATGGAGAGCGTGGCTGAGGCCATGGCGAGATTGACGGCCCTCGCCGGCAGCGGAACCGTTTCGACGCTGACCGCTGCTTTTGTGGAAGCTGGATTCGAGCTCGCTCTCGTGGGGGGTCCGGTGCGCGATGCTTTTCTTGGCCGGGAACTCACGGACCTTGATTTTGCAACGAATGCGACACCCGACGAGATCCTGCGGGTGGTCGGCCCGATTTCGACAACGACATGGGACATCGGACGCGACTTCGGCACAATCGGCGCTCGCGTTGAGGGTGAGCAGGTTGAAATTACCACCTACCGAAGCGACACCTATGACCGCGAGACCCGCAAGCCGGTTGTGGCGTTCGGGAATCGGATCGACGACGATTTGTTGCGCCGCGACTTCACGGTCAACGCCATGGCGCTCTCTCTCCCTGACCTGTCGTTGGTTGACCCAAGCGGCGGATTCGACGATCTTGTCGCGAAACGACTGCGGACACCGGGCACGCCCGAACAATCCTTCGCGGATGACCCGCTACGAATGATGCGAGCTGCGCGTTTTGTCGCCCAACTGCAGTTCGCCCTTGTCCCAGAGGTCGTGACTGCGATGACAGCGCTCGCGGACTCGATTCTCATGATTAGCGCGGAGCGGGTTAGGGACGAATTCATCAAGCTCATCGGCGCACCCGATCCGGTTCCCGGTATCCGAACACTTGTTGACACGGGAATTCTCGATCGCGTGTTTCCAGAGATTCCTGTTCTCATCCGCGAGCACGACGAACACGGTCGTCACAAGGACGTCTACGAACACTCACTCACGGTGCTGACGAAGTCGATTGCACTGGAACGGAAACGATTCCCGGATTCCTCCCCGGACACCATCGGTCGGTTGGCTGCGCTGCTGCACGACATTGGTAAGCCGATGACGCGCTCGTTCGACAACACAAAGGTTGTGACTTTTTACGGCCATGACGTGGCCGGCGCGCGTCTTGCGAAGAAGAGGTTGCACGCGCTCCGATTTGACAACGACACGACCGCCAGAGTGTGCAACCTCATTCGATTGCACCTTCGTTTCTTTGGATACAGCGAGGGAGAGTGGACAGACTCCGCGGTGCGCCGTTATGTCAGGGACGCTGGCGAGGAACTTGAGCGCCTACACATTCTTGTTCGCAGTGATGTCACGACCCGAAACGACAGGAAGCTCGCCCTCATGGACGCGGCCTACACCGACCTCGAAGCTCGAATCTCTGAAATCCGCGAACGTGAGGAAATCGACGCGATCCGCCCCGACCTGGACGGCGACCAGATCATGATGATCCTCGATGTGCAGCCCGGCCGTGTTGTCGGTGAGGCCCGTGCGTTCCTTATGGAACTGCGTTTGGACGAGGGACCGCTCGGCGAGGACGAGGCAGAAAAGCGCCTTCGAGCGTGGGCCGCGGGACGCGAATTGTCCTAAGCCCTTGTTTGGGCTATTCTTGGACAGTTGCCCACAGGGCGACGAGCACTAGATGCACAACCCTCCTGCTGCAGAAATTCTGTAGCCGCTGAGTCCAGAGGAGGTGGGTTACGTCATGCATCCCTACGAAATAATGGTGATTCTCGACCCCGAGGTCGA
>JAEMRP010000077.1:2406-4991 GCA_016463265.1 Microbacteriaceae bacterium
CGCTCCTTCGAAACGAAGGAAGGCGAAAAGCGAACGTCAATCGAACTCGAAGTCGACGAGGTCGGCCCCTCGCTTCGATACGCAACCGCAGCCGTCACCCGCGCACCGGGTTCGGCCGTAACCTCTGGCGGCAACACCGAGTGGTCTGCTCCTGCTGGCGGCAACGACTGGGCAGCCCCGGCCACTCCCGTTGCTGGCGGCGACCCCTGGGGCGCAGGCTCGGCCGAACCCTCTAATGACGACGCTCCGTTCTAACTAACTCTTCACGAAAAGGAATAATCATGGCAGGAAAGGCAACCGGCGACCGCCGCAAGCCGCGCGTAGGCAAGGGAGCGAAGGTGCTTCCCCCCGCACGTGCGATCAAGATCGACGTCATTGACTACAAGGACGTCGCAACCCTTCGCAAGTTCATTTCGGAGCGCGGAAAGATTCGCTCACGCCGAATCACGGGCGTTTCGGTCCAGGAACAGCGACTCATTGCACGTGCGGTCAAGAACGCACGCGAAATGGCGCTTCTCCCCTACGCCGGCGCTGGCCGTTAAGGAGTACGACAATGGCAAAACTCATTCTCACGCACGAGGTCACTGGCCTCGGCTCTGCCGGAGACGTCGTTGACGTCAAGAACGGCTACGCCCGCAACTACCTCGTTCCCCAGGGATTCGCGATTCTCTGGACCCGTGGTGGTGAAAAACAGGTGACGGACATCAAGCAGGCTCGCGCATCGCGCGCGCTCGCCTCGCTTGACGAAGCGCAGGCTCTCAAGGCAAAGCTCGAAAGCGCCACGATTACGGTCAAGGCGTCCGCGGGCTCCGAAGGTCGTTTGTTCGGTTCGGTCAAGACGGCGGATATTGCGGCGGCGGTTGCCGAATCCGGGCTCGGTGACATCGACAAGCGCACCATCGAGTTGACCACCCCGATCAAGTCGACGGGAGCCTTCTCGGCGACTGTCCGTCTCCACGACGGCGTGTCCGCGACCCTCGCACTCAAGGTGATTGCTCGCAAGTAGTCCCGCGAGACCCTGGTTTAGCGCCCGTGTTCTTAGACGAAGACGGGCGCTACAACATTTAACGTGACACTCGCAGGGTGTGGAAAAGTTAAAGGTTCAACCTAAACTCTAAACAAGTTTTCCCACAGCCGGCAAAAACTCAAAACCCGCGGTCAGGGAAACTTTATCGACAAGACACCAAGGTGTTTTGTCGCACTTATCCCCACACCATCCACAGCACTGTACGGCGTGCTAAACATGTTGCCCACAGGCTTATCCACAGGGGTAGTTGCGCCGGTCGGGCGTCAAACGTAGCGTTCATCGTGTTCGTGTGGCGTGGCGCAGTCCGATGTCCGTTCTCGCGCGCATACTAAATATTCCGCACGAAACGTTGACCCAGGAGGTGATCATCGATGGCAGGTCCGAAACTCGAACTAGTGCCCGAAGGCACCGGTGACACCCGCGTCCCACCCAACGATCAGGCCGCCGAGATGAGCACGCTTGGCGGGATGCTGCTGTCCAACGATGCCATCGTCGAAGTACTCGAGCTCATCAAGGGCGAAGATTTCTACTTCCCCAAACACGAAATCATTTTTAACGCGATAAACACGGTCTTTTCTCGATCGGAACCGACCGATGTCATCATGATCACCGATCAATTGACCCGCGACGGCAACCTGAACAAAATCGGCGGCGCGAGTTACCTTCACACGCTCGAATCGTCGGTGCCGACCGCTGCGAGCGCCAGCTACTACGCGAGCATCGTCGCCGACAAAGCGATTTTGCGAAAACTTGTGCAGTCGGGAACTCGAATCACTCAACTCGGATACGCCGCCGAGGGCGACCCGAGCGAACTCGTCAATGATGCCCAGGTCGAAATCTTTGCGATTGGCCGCTCAGCGGGAGCCCAAGACGCGATCGTACTGCGCGACGCCGTCAAGATTGCGGTCAACGAGATGGAAGAACAAGCGAAATCGGCTAAAGAGGGGCTTGACATCCCCACCGGATTTCGCGAGCTCGACGACGTCACGAACGGGCTTCACCCGGGGCAACTCGTCCTCATCGCCGCCCGTCCCGGACTGGGAAAATCCACGCTCGCGCTCGACTTTGCCCGCTCCGCCGCTCTGAGATCAAACGTCCCGACGGTTTTCTTCTCACTCGAAATGAGCGCGAGCGAAATCTCCCAACGTTTGTTATCTGCTGAATCGAGCGTGCCGCTCAACGCTATTCGCAAGTCAAAAGACCTCAAGTCTGAAGGCTGGAAGCGAATCAACACCATCCAGTCGCGGCTCGACGACACTCCGCTCTATATCGACGACAGTCCTAATTTGACGCTGTCCGAAATTCGCGCGAAATGCCGTCGCCTCAAGGCCCAACACGGCATCAAACTCGTCATTATCGATTACCTCCAACTCATGACGAGTGGCAAGAAGGTCGAGAATCGTCAGCAGGAAGTCTCCGAATTCTCGCGGTCACTCAAGCTCTTAGCGAAGGAACTAAGCGTCCCGATCGTGGCGCTCTCTCAGCTCAACCGCGGACCGGAAAACGCACCGGACAAGAAGCCACAACTGTCGCACCTTCGAGAGTCCGGATCGCTCGA
>JAEMRP010000078.1:0-2304 GCA_016463265.1 Microbacteriaceae bacterium
GCAGCTTGGTAGCGCGCGTCGTTCGGGACGACGAGGTCGCAGGTTCAAATCCTGTTACCCCGACCAGTGATGAAGGGTCGCCGTTCGGCGGCCCTTAATCATTTTTCCGGGACAACACGTGGGGGCCCTCTCGCCGGTGACGGGCAACCGCACCCTCGCCTCCAGCCAGACCAACCTCGACAACTCGCGGTTGACCGTCCGTGCCGATGGGGTGTACCTCGACAAGGTTGTGGCTTTCCGAAAGTTATTCGGAAAAACGAATGTCGACCCCCGCGGCCGTCATCTCCGCGATCGCGGCAATCGTCGTGGCTGGGGCCACGCCGACGCACAGGTCCACCAACACAGTCACGGTGTAGCCCCTCGCGATGGCGTCGAGAGCGGTGGCCCGAACGCAGTGGTCGCTTGCGATTCCGACGATGTCGAGGTGTTTGGCCTTCGCCTTTCGAAGCACGTCATCCAGCGACGCGCCTCCGGGGGTTTTTCCCTCGAAAGCGGAATAGGCGGGCTGTCCGTCCCCCTTGTAAATTTGAATATCAATAAGTTCCAATTCCAGCGCTGGGTTGTATGCCGAACCGATCGTGCCCTGGACACAATGCCGCGGCCAGGTGGTCACCATGTCGGGTTTTACCGCGAAGTGCCCGCCGTTGTCTCCGTCGGGTGAGTGCCAATCGCGTGACGCGATGACGCGCGAGTAGCGCGATTTGTGTGCGCGAATATGCGCCGTGATCGACGCCGCGGTAACATTTCCGCCCTTGACCCCGAGCGACCCACCTTCCGTGAAATCGTTCTGAAGGTCGACGACGATAAGTACGTTAGTCATGGTTTCCTAGAACGGCGCGAGGTTCGTGCCACAGGAATAAATCATTGCGACGAGTTGGTCTATCGCGGGGATGGCGGTCGCGTCAACCTCGCCCCGCGCGACAACCACAAAAGAGAGCCGTCCATCGTTTTCGGTGTCAATCTGACCGGCGAGTGAGTAGACGCCGGAAATCCAGCCGGTTTTCGCGACAACGTGTTCGCGCGCAACCTCCGCGTCACCGACGAAGCGAGCGGCGAGCGTTCCCGAACGACCAGCGATCGGGAGAGCGTCACCGATGGCGGCGAGCGTTTCGTCTCCGTGGAAAATCTGTTGGACGAGCTCGGCCATAGCGCGTGGCGGGATCAGGTCGCTCGCCGATTCGCCGGAACCATCGACGAATGTGCCGCCGGTCATGTCCACACCGTGTTTTATGAGGGAACCAAGCACGAGTTGTTGGATGGAATCGGACCCTCCGTCGGATCCCACACTGACCGAGGATGCGCGCATGAGAAATTCCGCCAGTGTGTTATCCGAGGACAGCAGCATCTGGGAGATGAGTTGGGACACGGGGGCCGATGTGACGGACGCGAGTTCTACAGCGTTGCTCGGCGCACTTTGATAGTCGATTTCAACGTCGCCGTCGCCATTTCCCGCCTGTTGCAGCGCCGAAACAAACGTGTCCGCCGCACGGCCTGCCGGATCAGTCGAGCGAGGGCTCGTCTGCTGGGTTGGGTTTGCTCGGTCACCGTCGACCATAAAGGGAACGATTCGAGGTTGGTATCCGATGGTCCGTTCCGACTCAGGCCAGGTTGGATGCCATGCGTCGTCGATAGGGAACATGGAAAGGTCAATCAAGACCCGCGTAATCGTCGGGCTTTCTGGGTGCTCAGACTGATAGGAACTCACGGTCTCACTGGCAAGTTCGGCGATGCTCGCCGAACCGGGGTAAACGGACGATTCTCCTGCACGGAGCGTGGGGTCGCCGCCGCCGATCACGATGACGGTCCCCGCCGTTGAACCGTCGACTACGCGCGTTGTGAGTCGCCCGTCTTTTCCGAGAATGTCGAGGGCCACCGCAGCGGTGATGACCTTCATGACGCTCCCCATCGGTATGGGATCGTGAGCATTGTTTGTGAGCAATCGGTTTCCGGACTCATCAAATACAACGACGGTTTGTGTGCCGAGCACAGGATCATTCATTGCGCTGCCCACCGAACAGGTTCGAACTGCCGACGCGCCGACTGGCTCGGTGGGCACCGGTCGAGCGACCGCTGTCGGCTCAGCGACGCGGGTTGCCGACCCTGCCGGGAGAAAGTAGCCAGCCGCAAATGACGCACCGGATACGAAGACCCCGACTATTCCGAGAACAAGAAGAGGGTTGCGAGAACGTCGAGGTGAGGCTGAAGAATCTGGTTTGTTGGCTTTCAACGATTCGCTCCTCTCTGGTCTGTGACGATTCCGAGCCGACTACGAGGTTCGAACTCGTGACCTTCTGTTTACAAGAC
>JAEMRP010000078.1:2404-4990 GCA_016463265.1 Microbacteriaceae bacterium
TGACGATTCCGAGCCGACTACGAGGTTCGAACTCGTGACCTTCTGTTTACAAGACAGATGCTCTACCAGCTGAGCTAAGTCGGCGACGTCACCAGAGTACCAAGTGACCTCTGGTGCTGAGGGCTACTGTTGCACGCCTGCGGCGGTCAGAACAGCGCGAAGGAACTCTTCCACACTGAACTGCGGTGACGCGGTCGGGTCGTAGGACGGGGTGAACTGCATGCCATTAATCACGATGGTCGGGGTTCCCGTCACGCCCTCAAATTTCTTGTCCTTGTTGTTGATCGCGATGTCTCCGCTAATCGCGCGTTCGGTGCTCGCCTTCACCCAGTCCCCGAATTGCAGGTCATTGATACACGCTTCGACTTCCGGACCGGCTCCAGATTGGGTCGCAAATCCGATGAGTTCCTCGTCTGTCCAACCGGGAGTGTCTTCCAGCGGCTGGTTCTCGTAGAGAGCGTTGTGGAAGTTCAAAAAGCTATCGGGGTAATCATTCGCAACACAAGCCGCGGCGTTCGCTGCACGCAGTGAGTACTGGGTACCCTGCGAACGATTTGTCAAGATTGCAATGGGGTGAATCTCGATAGTCGCGGCACCGCGGGCAAGAAGGTCGGCAATCGCGTCCTTGTTTGCCTCTTCGAACTGACGGCAAATCGGGCACAGGTAGTCGACGTACAGTGTGATGTCGACGACTCCCTCAGCGTTTGCGGGGCTCGCCACGGGGCTTGCGTCGGACGGGTTTGCTGGCGTCGGTACAGCAACGTTTCCGCTAGAAATCTTGATTCCGTCGCTCTGCATGTTGAGCGGTCCTGGGCCTGCGGGCTGAAATGCGGTGAGAATGACGGCAGTCAAGGCACCGATGACAGCAAGCGCCAAAACGCCGAGCCCCAATTGGACAAAAATACGGTTCCGCTTTTCGCGAGAACTTCCCGCCAAGCGCATTTTTTGCGCCTTCTCGCGGGCGAGCTCTCGGGCTTCGTTTCGGCTGGGTCGTTGTGCGTTCATTGAAAAATCTTCCTGACTTCCGTGCGACGAATGCGCAATGTGCGAGATAGCCTCCCTAGTTTAGCGCGCAAGTCCGTTTCGGCAATTCGTGCTTCCCATCGGTTGCGCTCGCGGGTCTGCTAGCGAGTTCCGACCGCTGCCGATCGGCGCATGGCGATTTCGTAGAGCGTGATGGATGTCGCAATTCCCGCGTTCAACGATTCGGTGGCTGTGCCGATCGGAATCGACACAATGACGTCGCAGTTCTCGGTGACGAGTCGGGACAACCCCTTCCCCTCACTCCCCACGACGATGAGCAACGGTCGATCCGCGATATCGATCTGGGGCAACGTCATGTCCCCATCACCATCAAGGCCGATGACAAAGACTCCGCGTTCCTTGAAATTCTTGATGGCCTGGTTAAGATTCGATGCCATCGCAACCGGAAGCCGCGCCGCGGCACCCGCAGAGGTTTTCCACGCTGCCGCGGTGACCCCTACGCTGCGGCGTTGCGGCACGATGATTCCGTGCCCGCCGAACGCGGCGGCAGATCGGATGATGGCGCCGAGGTTACGGGGGTCGGTCACCCCGTCCAGAGCAACAAACAACGGCGTCTGTCCGCGGGCTTCGACGGCGTCAAGAAGTTCGAGCGGGTGGCTGTAGGCATACGGAGGTACCGCCAACGCGATGCCCTGATGCACCGAGTTCTCGCCACACAAGCGGTCCATCTCGGGACGCATGATCTCGAGGATCGCGATGCCCTTTTTTGTGGCGAGCGCGAGCGTCTCTTTGACACGATCGTCGAATTCGACCCTCGAGGCGATGTACAGGGTTGTTGCCGGAACGTTCGTTCGAAGTGCTTCCAAGACAGAGTTACGGCCGTTGATGATTTCGTTGTCGCTGTCCTTTCCTCGACGAACCGTCTTTTGCGGAGCCTTCGAACCCGTCTTACCGAATCGTTCGCGCGCCTCGGTCAATCGATCTTGCGCAATCTTGCGCTTTCCCGCGGGATGCCAGGTCCGGTCCTCGGCTTTGGGCGTGGGTCCTTTGCCTTCAAGGGAACGGCGCTGTTTACCACCGGACCCCTTGAGTGGGCCCTTCTTGCTCTTTGCCGCTCCTGGTCGTCCTGGCTTAACCATTGTTAATGCTCCATCGGGTTGTGTCGGCGCCGTCTTCCAGCGTGATTCCCGCGGCGTCGATATCGTCGCGAATCCTGTCGGCCGTCGCCCAATCTTTGTCCGCACGGGCGCGGTTGCGTTCGGTGATCAGCCGGTCAATGAGCGTTCCCAGCGCCGCGTGGGTCGCGTCGTTGGAGTCTGTCGCAACGGTCAACCCAAGGACGTTCAGCATCGCCGCGACTTCGTTGGCACGGGCGAGAACCGACACGGGATCAGATGCGTCGAGCGCGGTGTTCCCCGCGCGAACGGTGTCGTGCAGGACGGCCAGCGCGGCGGGAACCGCGAGGTCATCATCCATGGCGGCCCCAAATGCGGCGGGAACCTCTGGGACGGCGACGACCAGGTCAGCGGTCCGTCGCGCAAACCCGCGAATTCGGTCCCACGCGGCTGCGGCTTCCGCGAGCGACCCATCGTGGACGTCCAT
>JAEMRP010000079.1:0-3712 GCA_016463265.1 Microbacteriaceae bacterium
ACCGTGTTGTCTTCATGTCGACCGGCTCACAGGGCGAGCCGATGGCCGTCTTGTCGCGCATGGCGAACCAGGAACACCAGATCGAGGTCGGCAAGGGCGACACCGTCATTCTTGCGTCGTCGTTGATTCCCGGAAACGAAAACGCGGTCTATCGCGTCATCAACGGGCTCATCGCTCTCGGGGCGAACGTCGTGCACAAGGGCACGGCCAAGGTTCACGTCTCGGGTCACGCCGCCGCCGGCGAACTCTTGTACTGCTACAACATCGTGAAACCCAGGAACGTGTTCCCGATTCACGGCGAGGTGCGCCACCTGCACGCAAACGTGGCTCTCGCGATCGAGACGGGCGTTCCGGTTCAGAACACGCTGATTCCCGAGAACGGCACCGTCGTCGATCTGAAGGACGGCCGCATGAACATCGCGGGTCAACACGACATCGGGTTCGTCTACGTGGACGGTTCGAGTGTTGGCGAGATAACGGACGCCGACCTCAAAGACCGCCGCATTCTCGCGGAAGAGGGCTTCATCTCGATTTTCGTCGCAATCGACCCCCGAACGGGCGCCGTCGTTGTCGGCCCCGAGATTCACGCGCGAGGCTTTGCCGAAGACGAATCCGTCTTTGACGACGTCAAGCCGCAGATCGTCAAAGCCCTCGCTGAGGCAGCGACATCGGGAACCAACGATGCCGGACAGTTCCAGCAGGTCGTTCGCCGAGTCGTCGGGCGCTGGGTCAACACTCAGCACCGTCGTCGCCCCATGATTGTGCCCATCGTTATCGAGGCGTAACTCGCTCGTTCCCCGCCAATCCGCGCGGAACGGGTGTCGCACCCGCGTTTTCGGGGTGCTCGCGGGTAGCCTCAAACCATGGCTGGACCGTCGCGCTCGAAACCGAGTAACGCGCGGAAAGCGGCACCCACTCGCCGGCTTCCGCGGGCTACGGTGCGCCCGGTTCGTCCGGCTGGTCCCAATTTCTTCGTCGTCATCTGGATGGGCCTCGCTCACGCCGCGGGTGCGACCTTCCGAGTGTTCCTCTCGGACAAGGTCGAGAAGGACGATCGCCGAGACGGGCTCCCGTTCTTCCTCCTCGTTTTGGCGGGCGTCGGTGCAACGGTTGAATGGTTCGTCCCGACGGTCGAGTGGGTTCGCCTCGTCGAAGAATCAACGGTCGGTGGGCTGTTCGGTCGCATCGCGTTCGGCCTTCCCGTCGTGCTCGTCGTGTTCGCCGCGTGGCTGTTTCGCCACCCGACAATCGATGCCGACAACCGACGCATCGCGGTCGGACTCGGGCTGTTCGTCTTGTCGTGCTCGGCACTCGCCCACGTCGCGGGGGGAATGCCGCAACCGTCGAACGGAATTCCGGGCATCTCGGCAGCGGGCGGAGTCATGGGGTGGCTCGTCGCGAACTGGCTGACCGCCACCGCCACCGCGTGGGTCAGCGTCCCGCTGTTCTCGATTTTGATTCTCGTGTCGGCGCTCATCGTGACCAGGACGTCACCGACACGGGTTTTCGAGCGCATTCGCGACCTCGGAGAATACCTTTTCGTGCACGCACCGCGAGTGGTGACAACTGTCACGGGTGCCGTTCCGACAGGCGACCTGTCGAGCGTCACGAGCCACAGCGACCTCGGAGACGGACGCCCCTGGTGGACGATTCGCAAGAACGCCAAGCCGAAGCCGTTCGACACCCCGGTCGAATCAGAGGCATCGGCGACCGACCTCATCAAGGACATGTTCGCCGCCGAAGAAGCGGCTCGCTTGTTCAACGGCACAGGTCCCGCTGCGGGGGCTACCCCCGACGACGTCGTGACCGCCAAAATTCCGGTCACCGAGTCGACGGCCCCGCTCGACAACGTCGCGACGGGAGATCACCCGCGCTCGACTCCGGTTCGCTCGGGTCGACCGTATTCGCTGCCCAAGGACACGGTCCTCGTCAAAGGCGCACCGCCCAAGGGTTCGTCTCCCGTCAATGACAAGGCCATCGCCGCCATCACCGACGTGCTCGTGCAGTTTGGAGTCGACGCGACCGTTACTGGTTTCACGCGCGGCCCATCCGTGACTCGTTACGAGGTCGAACTCGCGCAGGGCGTCAAGGTCGAGCGGGTCACGGCGCTGTCGCGCAACATCGAATACGCGGTCGCCTCGAACGAGGTAACATTCCTCACGCCGATCCCGGGCAGGTCCGCCATTGGCATCGAGATTCCCAACACCGACCGCGACATCGTCACCCTCGGTGATGTGCTGCGTTCGCCCGCCGCCATCGCCGCCCGCCACCCGATGTCGATCGGGGTCGGAAAAGACGTCGAAGGTCAGTTCGTCATCGCGAACCTCGCCAAGATGCCCCACCTTCTCGTCGCGGGTGCAACGGGTGCCGGTAAGTCGTCGTTCGTCAACGCGATGATTACGTCGTTGCTCATGAAGGCGACGCCGGCCGAAGTCCGCATGGTCCTTATTGACCCCAAGCGCGTCGAGCTCTCGGCATATCAGGGGGTCCCGCACCTCATCACGCCGATCATCACGAACGCCAAGAAGGCGGCCGAGGCGCTGCAGTGGGTCGTCAAAGAGATGGACATGCGCTACGACGACCTGCACTCGTTCGGATTCAAGCACATCGACGACTACAACCGCGCCGTCGCCGAGGGCACCGCCAAAGTCCCCGCGGGCAGCGAACGCGTCCTGCGCGAATACCCTTACCTTCTCGTAGTTGTCGACGAGCTCGCCGACCTGATGATGGTCGCGCCGCGCGACGTCGAAGACGCCATCGTTCGCATCACCCAACTCGCTCGAGCCTCTGGGATTCACCTCGTCCTTGCGACCCAGCGCCCGTCCGTCGATGTTGTCACCGGGCTCATCAAGGCCAACGGTCCGTCGCGCCTCGCGTTCGCGGTCTCGTCGATGACCGACTCGAGGGTCATCCTCGACCAGCAGGGCGCAGAGAAACTTATCGGGCAGGGCGATGGCCTGTTCCTGCCGATGGGTGCCGCGAAAGCGA
Organism: Microbacteriaceae bacterium; assembly: GCA_016463265.1. Classification (GTDB taxonomy): domain Bacteria; phylum Actinomycetota; class Actinomycetes; order Actinomycetales; family Microbacteriaceae; genus MWH-TA3. The sequence goes on from JAEMRP010000079.1 coordinate 2,989, forward strand.
TTCGCGTTCAGGGCGCGTGGGTGTCCGAAGAAGAGATTCAGGCCGTCGTCGACCACGTCAAGAAACAAGCCGACCCCGAGTATCGCGATGACGTCGCCGCGGTCGGAAGCAAGAAGCAGGTCGACGCCGACATCGGTGATGACCTCGAAGTTCTGCTGCAGGCCGTCGAACTCGTGGTGTCGAGCCAGTTCGGATCGACCTCGATGCTGCAGCGCAAACTTCGCGTCGGGTTCGCCAAGGCTGGGCGCTTGATGGACTTGATGGAATCCCGCCGTATCGTCGGACCGAGCGAGGGCTCGAAGGCGCGCGAGGTGCTCGTGTCGGCCGACCAACTCGGATTGGTCCTCGCGAAGTTGCGCGGCGAAGACGTTCCCGTTGCTCCCGCGGCTGCCGCGCAGACTGTCGCACCCGTCGTTGCTGCGGTCGCGGCTGATGCCGCTATAGACGCCGTTCCCGCCCCCAAATCCGCCGTCGACCACCAGGCGTTTGACGACCTCGGGGTCGCGGGCGAAAACATCGGGGCGACTGCGCCCCTCCCCAAGCTCGACCCTCGGTATAACGACCCACTCGCCAAGACCGCAGAGGGGTATTCTGAGGACGACGGCGAATCCGACGAGGACGCCTGGAACCTCACCGGCAGGGAGTAATCGTGGCAGAAAGCCGACGCGTTGTTCGCGCGGGTGACACTCCCGTCGCACCCTGGAACATCGCGAACCTCATCACG
>JAEMRP010000079.1:3812-4990 GCA_016463265.1 Microbacteriaceae bacterium
TGGTGGGTGACGATCGTCGTGCTCGTTCGCGAGTTCGGAATCACGGCGTATCGAATGCTGATCGCTCACCGCGAGATTCACGCCGCCTCGTGGGGAGGCAAGGTCAAGACAACGGCGCAGGCAATTGCCGTGTCGTTCGCGCTGGCGCCGTTCCCCGCGCTGCTCGGTGACTGGATGAACTGGTTCAACGGGTTCCTGATGACGGCGGCTGTGGCGCTGACGGTGTGGACCGGACTCGAATACGTGTGGAAGGCGATTCGCGGTTGAGCCTGGTGGATAACGCCACCGCCGATCGCGTTGCGCGATTGATTGATGCGCTCGCGGCCGCCGGCGAGACGGTGGCCGTCGCCGAATCGCTCACGGGCGGTCTGGTCTGTTCAACTTTGGTCAACCCCGCCGGCGCATCGCGCGTCGTCGTCGGGGGAGCAGTGGTTTATTCGACCGACGTCAAGGCGTCGGTTCTGGGTGTCGATGCAGGGCTGCTCGCCGAGCGCGGCGCCGTCGATGCGGCGGTTGCTGTGCAAATGGCCGCTCGTGTCCGCACGACGTTCGGGTCGACAATTGGAATCTCGACCACGGGAGTGGCCGGACCCGACCCGCAGGACGGCATCGCGGTCGGAACGGTTTTTGTTGCCGTCACATCCGATCGCGGCGATTCTGTGGAGGAATGTCATTTCACGGGAACTCGGGACGAGATTCGGTGGGCGGCCGTCGACGCGGCCCTCACAATTCTTGAGAATTCGCTAAGAACGGAATAAAACACGCGATATTTGGGTTAGGTGGGTTGTACGATGAAAATCCAAACGGAAGGAGTTGCTCATTATGTTGATTCGCGAACAACTCGGTGGTGTCATGCGTGACATCCGCACGTCAAAGACGATGACCCTCGGAGACGTCCAGCGCGGCGCCCGCATCTCGGTTGCCCACTTGTCCGAACTCGAGCGCGGTCGCACCGAGCCCTCGAGCGAAATCATCCGCACCCTCGCCGACTTCTACAACATCTCGCAGGCCGACATCTATCTCGAGGTCGGCGCGCGCATGTCCGCGAGCGACCAGCTCAACGGTCGCTTCGACACTCAAGACCTTTCGACTCTCATTTACGGCGCTCCGATCGACATCGGATTCGACCAAGAGGTCTCGCTCGACTCGATGCCCGACTTCAATAACGTCATGCCGTC
>JAEMRP010000080.1 GCA_016463265.1 Microbacteriaceae bacterium
GCAACAACCCGTTCATGCCTCGACAGGGCGCTCCGCGTCCCGGTTCGGACGCCGCGGGCGGCCCAGTAGCCCGTTCCGGTGGTCGCCCCAACGCGCCTTTCCAGCAGCGCACGGGTGGAGCAGGTCGTCCTCCCGGCAGCCAGGGCGGTTTCCGCCCAGCGGGCGCCGGTGCAGCACCGGGTAGCCCCGGTGGTGGCCCGAGTCGTCCAGGCGGTGGCCCCGGCGGTCGCGGTCGCGGAAGCAACACCGCGGGTGCGTTCGGTCGCGGTGGCGGCAAGTCCAAGGCGCGCAAGTCCAAGCGCACGAAGCGCCAAGAGTTTGAAATGCGCGAGGCCCCGAGCCTCGGTGGCGTCAAGATCCCTCGTGGAGACGGCTCGACCATTATTCGTCTTCGTCAGGGGTCGTCAATCAACGACCTCGCCGACAAGATCGAGACGATGTCGGGCTTCCCGGTTCCCCCCGGTAACCTCGTCACGGTGTTGTTCCAGCTCGGCGAGATGGCGACGGCGACCGAGTCACTCGATGCCGGAACGTTCGAGGTTCTCGGTGCCGAACTCGGGTACAAGATCGAGATCGTGAGCCCCGAAGACGAGGACAGGGAAATCCTCGACTCGTTCAACATCGACCTTGACGCCGAGGAAGACGAGGACGACCTCGTCATTCGCCCGCCGGTTGTCACCGTCATGGGACACGTCGACCACGGTAAGACCCGCCTTCTCGATGCGATTCGTCGCGCCGACGTGGCCGCGGGCGAAGCCGGTGGAATCACCCAGGCCATCGGTGCCTACCAGGTGTGGACCGAGCACGAGAGCAACGAACGCGCCATCACCTTCATTGACACCCCCGGGCACGAGGCGTTCACCGCGATGCGTGCTCGTGGTGCTCAGGTCACCGACATCGCGATTCTCGTGGTCGCGGCGGATGACGGAATCATGCCCCAGACGATCGAGGCGCTCAACCACGCTCAGGCCGCGAACGTGCCGATTGTGGTCGCCGTCAACAAGATCGACAAGGAAGGCGCCAACCCCGCAAAGGTTCGCCAGCAGTTGACCGAATACGGACTCGTGACCGAAGAATACGGCGGAAACACGATCTTTGTCGACGTGTCGGCCCTCACCGGTGACGGTGTCAACGACCTGCTCGACGCGGTTCTTCTCACCGCCGACGCTGGTCTCGACCTCGTCGCAAACCCGAACAGGGACGCTCGCGGTATCGCGATCGAAGCGAAGCTCGACAAGGGACGCGGTGCCGTCGCGACGGTCCTCATCCAGTCGGGAACCTTGCGCGTCGGTGACGCTATCGTCGCCGGAACCGCCTACGGTCGCGTTCGCGCCATGGTCGACGAGCACGGCGACAAGATCGACGAGGCTTACCCGTCTCGTCCGGTTCAGGTTCAGGGTCTTTCCAGTGTCCCGCGTGCGGGTGACTCGTTCATCGTCACCGACGACGACCGCACCGCCCGCCAGATCGCCGAAAAGCGTGAAGCGGCCGAGCGCAACGCTCTGCTTGCCAAGGCTCGCAAGCGCATCTCGCTCGAGGACTTCTCAAAGGCCCTCGAAGACGGCAAGGTGCAGGCGCTCAATCTCATCCTCAAAGGAGACGTGTCTGGTGCAGTCGAGGCGTTGGAAGAGTCGCTCCTCAAGATCGAGGTCGACGATTCGGTCACGCTGCGCATCATCCACCGCGGTGTCGGTGCAATCACCGAGAGCGACATCAACCTCGCCACTATCGACAACGCGATCGTGGTCGGATTCAACGTTCGCCCCGACACGAAGGCGCGCGAGCGTGCCCAGCGTGAAGGCGTCGACGTTCGTTTCTACAACGTCATCTACAACGCGATCGACGAGATCGAGCAGTCCCTCAAGGGCATGCTCAAGCCGGAATTCGAAGAGATCCAGAGTGGCGTCGCCGAAATCCGCGAGGTGTTCCGTTCGAGCAAGTTCGGAAACGTCGCCGGTTGTATCGTGCGCTCGGGAACGATCACGCGAAACTCGAAAGCGCGTGTCATCCGCGAAGGTGTTGTCATCGCCGATGGTCTTGCTATCGAGTCACTGAAGCGATTCAAGGACGACGCCTCTGAGGTCAAGACCGACTTCGAGTGTGGAATCGGCCTGGGCAAGTACAACGACATCCAAATCGGTGACGAGATTGAAACGATTGAGATGAAGGAGAAGGAGCGCGTCTAATGTCTGCTCCTGACCGCGCACGCAAGATGGCGGAACGCATCAAGGAAATTGTTGCGCGCCGTCTCGACAAGGGTCTTCGTGACGACCGGCTCGGTTTCGTCACGATTACCGACGTGCGTATCACGGGCGACCTCCAGCACGCGAGCGTCTTCTTCACCGTTTATGGCACCGACGAGGAACGACAGAATTCGTGGGACGCGTTGAAGTCCGCGACGGGAATGTTGCGCAGCGAGGTGGGACGAAACATCACCGCCCGTCTCACCCCGTCGCTCGAGTTCATCCTCGACGCTCTGCCCGAAACATCGGCGCACATCGAAGACCTTCTGGCACAAGCCAACCAGCGCGACATTCAGGTCGCGAAAGAAGCCAAGGGCAAAGAATTCGCCGGCGAAGCCGACCCGTACGTCAAGCCGCACGAGGATGACGACAAGGGATAGCGACCGCGAACGTGCCGCGATGACAGTCGTGGCGCGGTGGTTTCGGCGTTCCGCGCGGTCGTTGCCGTGGCGTGGTCCCGGAACGACCCCGTGGGGAGTTTTACTGTCAGAGATCATGGCGCAACAGACGCCCGTCGCGCGGGTGGCCCCGATGTGGATCGAGTGGATCGAGCGCTGGCCCACGCCGGGTTCTCTGGCCGATTCATCGCCCGCGGACATTGTTCGGGCGTGGGGAAAATTGGGTTACCCGCGCCGTGCGCTCAACCTGCACGCAGCCGCGACCCGAATCCGTGACGAGTTCGGGGGAGTTGTTCCCGACGACGTCGATGCTCTCGAATCTTTGCCCGGTATCGGGTCGTACACCGCGAGGGCGATTGCCGCTTTCGCGTTCGGTCAGCGCGTTCCCGTGGTTGACACCAACATACGCCGAGTCCTCGCGCGCGCGGTCCTCGGTATCGCAGAACCGGAACCGCCTCGAACTCGAGCCGATATGGACCTCATGGATTCGGTTCTACCTGCTGACCTCGTCGAATCGGTCTCGGTCAACGCCGGCGTGATGGAACTCGGCGCTGTGTTCTGCACCGCCCGCACCCCGAATTGCGGCGAGTGCCCGATCGCGGAGCACTGCGCTTGGGCACTTGCGGGATTCCCCGCCAATGCCGGTCGAACCCGAACCCCGCAAGCGAAGTACGAGGGCAGCGTTCGGCAAGCGCGTGGGGCGATTCTCGCTCTCGCTCGTGCAAACACTCGCATCACCAACGACGACATTGCCGCCGCGGTTTCAGACCCGTCGAAGCGCGATCGTGCCCTTGAAGGACTTCTGTCCGACGGCCTCATCGTCAACGTGAAGCGGGGCTACGCGTTACCCAGCGCGTAGGGTCCGACTTTCTGCGAATATCCGTCGGCAGTACGCTAAACCCGTGAAGAAAATCCTCGGGCTTGCCATCATCCTGGCCGCCCTGTTGAGCCCTGGCGCTGCGGTCGCCTCGGTCGACGATTTCACGTTCGACAGTTTTGATGCGTCTTACGAATTGTCGCGGGATGCCGAAGGGCATTCCGTACTTGCCGTCGACGAGGTCATCGTCGCGCGGTTTCCCGATTTCGACCAGAATCGCGGAATCAAACGCGCGATTCCCGAAACCTATCTCGGGACACCGCTTGACATCGAGATCGTGAGCGTCACGGACGAAACGGGAGTCGACCGCGCGTACGAGACCGAATCCGACGGCGAGTTTCTGATTCTGACCATCGCGGTTCCCGAAGGGGAGTTCGTCTATGGTGTTCAGACATACGAAATCTCGTACATCGCGCACAACGTGATACTAAGTGAAGGCCCCGATCAACCTCAAGAGTTCTATTGGGACATCAACGGTGACGGCTGGTCGCAACCGTTCGATCGCGTCTCGGCAGAGATTCGGTTCGATCCGGCCATCGCCGACGCCTTCACGGGCCAGGCCGCGTGTTACGCGGGTTATTCCGACGATTCGACCGAGTGCGAGACCCTCAACAGCACGTCGACGACCATCACCGCTTCGCACACCTCTCTCGACGCGAACCAGACACTCACAGTCGCGGCGCAGTTCGAGCCGGGAACCTTCACGCCTCGTGACAATTCCTATTGGGCGTCCCCGATGTGGCCAGTGCATCTCGCATCGACCATCGCGGTCGTTCTTCTTTTCGTCTTTTCGCTCATTCGAAAATTCACGGTCGGCCGAGGCGGCCGAGGACGACCGACCATCGTCGCCGAATACGGACCCCCGCCCGGCGTGTCGCTTTACACCGCCGCGGCGCTTCTCAACAAACCACAGAAGGCATTCGCAGCCGCAGTTGTCGATCTGGCTGTCCGCGGTGTCATCGTCGTCGAAGAATTCGACCCACCGGGCTTCGGCAAACAGGCGTGGGCGGTGAGGCTCATCACGAGCCCCGCCGAATCCGACCGAGAATTTGTCTCGGCGCTTCTCGGTGATAACCCAGCCGTCGACGCACGGGCCACCGTATCAAAACCATCGAGCACGATGACGAGCCGCGTCTTGGCGGTCGCGACTCGCGCGACCAAGGAACTCGTCTCCCTCGGGCTGCGACGAACGCCGTCACAACGCGGGCTCTTCGCCACCCTGACCGTCCTCGTGACCGGCGCGAATAACGTGACCAGCGCGGGGCTACTGATTGACGGGCGGGGCATTGGGTTCGCACTCTCCACGCTTTTCGGTGGGTTCATTCTCGGTGTCGTGAGTCTTTACGCGTTGACCCACTCGCCGCTCACCGACGAGGGCGCCGAGATGCGCGACCACATCGCCGGACTCGACCTCTACATCCGGGTCGCCGAAACCGACCGTCTTCGTG
>JAEMRP010000081.1 GCA_016463265.1 Microbacteriaceae bacterium
CTATACAAACCACACAAATTTGCAGAATAATTTCTGCCTGTCCTGAGCCGACTGACTAATGCTAACAGGTAAACCAGAAATTGGACCCGCACATATGCTGGAGGCTATGTCTACTCAGAAAAACCGCTGGCTTGCTCTTCTTTTCGTCAGCCTCGCCGTCGCCCTCGTGATCGTCGATACGACGATTATCAATGTTGCAATCCCCGCCATCGTCACCGACCTCAACGCGACCTCGACGGACGTCCAGTGGATTCAAGAGTCGTACACCCTCGTGTTTGCAGCACTACTTCTCGTGTTCGGTGCACTCGCCGACAAGTGGGGGCGCCGCTCGATGCTCGTCGTCGGGCTCTCGTTTTTCATCGTGTCGTCGATTTTCGCCGCTATGTCCGATAGCGCAGGTGTACTCATCGCGTGGCGCGTCATCCAGGGCATCGGTGGGGCGATGGTCCTGCCCACGACCCTGTCGATCGTCAACGCGACCTTCCAGGGCAAAGAGCGCGGCATCGCGTTCGCCGTGTGGGGTTCGACAATCGGTGGAATGGTCGCGGTCGGACCTGTCCTCGGCGGCTGGCTCACGACCGAGTTCTCGTGGAACTGGGCTTTCGGAATCAACATCCCGCTCGGTGTCCTCATCACCATCGGTGTTTTCCGCTTTGTCACCGAGTCCAAAGACAGTGAGAACACGCGCGGAATCGACTGGGGTGGGGCGGTCCTCAGTGTTTTTGCCAGCGGTAGCCTCGTTTTCGGACTCATCGAGGGTCGCAATTTCGGGTGGTGGGACATCAACAAGGCCTTTGAAATCGGTGACTGGACCTGGCCGCTGGACATCTCGGTCGTCCCCATCTCGTTCGCCGTGACCGCGATCGCTGTCGCCTGGTACATCGCCCACGGCCTCTCTCGTCAACGAGCCGGCAAGTCAACGCTCGTCGCATTCGGACTCTTCTCGCTCCCCAGTTTCCGCAACGGCAACATCGTTGCCCTGATTGTCAGCATGGGTGAATTCGGAATCATTCTCGCGTTGCCCCTGTGGCTCCAGTTCGTGCTCGGTTATTCCCCGTTCGATTCCGGGCTCGTCATTCTCGCGCTCGCGGTCGGCTCCTTCGCCGCGAGTGGAATCGCCGCGGGACTCGGTTCGCGCTTAGAAGCAACCTGGGTCATTCGAATTGGGCTCATTCTTGAAATGATTGGCGTCGCCGGTATCGGTTTCATGATCTCGCCAGAGGCCACGGGCTGGTCGATCGTGCCGTTCCTGTTCGTTTACGGAATGGGAGTCGGTTTTGCGACCGCGCAGTTGACCGGTGTCGTCCTGAAGGACGTGCCCGTCGCGGCGAGCGGTCAGGGTTCAGGAACCTCCAGCACCTCGCGCCAGATCGGTTCGGCGCTCGGAATCGCCGTCATCGGAACGGTGTTGTTCTCAACGGCCCAGTTCGCCCTCGAGTCGTCGCTCGCCGATCGCAACGTGCCCGACGCCATCAGTGCGCCAATCGTCGCGGCTGTCATTGATTCGGCCGGTGGAGCAATCAGTGGACTCGAAGCGAACCCCGCGACGGCAGACTTTGCGTCGGACGCAAAGGACGCCATCTCGGCAGGAACATCCGCGGCCGCATACCTCGCAGCCGGGTTCTTAGCTATGGCAATGGTCGCAAGCTTCTCGCTCGGCGCCTCAGCGGAAAAGCGTTCGGCGGCGCGGAAAAAGTCCACACGATAATCGCGTGACCGTCGTCACCACCGCGCAGTGAAAATCGTCCGTCAGGTTATGTGCAGTGACAACGGTCGGGAAGTGGGACGTCGACGAGTGCTTCCTCGATGTGCTGTCCGCACCCGTCCCACGTCGGTTTTTCGCAGGTGTTGCACTGGATTTTCTGGCACATGGTGTCTCCTTAGTTGTTGGTGAAAAGTGAAGCAGATTTCGCTCGTTCGATCGAATCCATCCCCGCTCGCCAGGTCAGGTATCCACCATCGAGGTTGGATGCCGTTATTCCTTTGGAGCGAAGTATTTGGGTTGCGGTGTGCCCACGCTGGCCGACTTTGCAGTGCACGATGACGTCGGTTGCAGAAATCTCATCGAGCCGGTCGCGCAGTTCGTCGATCGGGATGAGCAGTGCGCCAGGGATGTCGCCGGCGTGATTTTCGTCTGCCGTTCTGACGTCAATCAGGACAGCGCCCGCCGCACGACGTTCCTCGAGCTCGTGCCACTGAACCGTCGGGGTGCGGCCGTCCATGATGTTGTCACCGACGTAGCCTGCCTGGTTGATGGCATCCTTGGCCGACCCGAACTGGGGCGCATAGGCGAGTTCGAGGTTCATCAAATCTGACACCGTGAGCCCTCCGTAGATTGCCGTGGCGATGACGTCGATTCGCTTGTCCACGCCGTCTTTGCCGACCGCCTGTGCGCCCAGAATTTTGCCGGTTTCGGGAGCGAAGACCACTTTGAGCGACATCGTTTCCGCACCCGGGTAATAGCCCGCGTGCGAAGTCGGGTGCACATGCATAACCCAGTGAGTGATGCCGGCGCGGAGGGCGGCCTTTTCACTCAATCCCGTGATGGCGGCAGCCATCCCAAAGGCCCCAATGATCCCGGTGGTGACGGACGGTCGAGCCCGCACATCGAGCCCCGCAACCACATCGGCGACGAGTCGACCGTGGCGATTCGCAAGATTGGCGAGCCACACCATCTGGTCGTCTCCAGTTAGCGCGGATTCTTTTTCGGCGGCATCACCAACGGCGAAAATGTTGGGATCACTCGTGCGTTGCTGGTCGTCGACCCAGATTCCGCCGGCTGTGCCGATGCGCAGCCCCGCCTCGACAGCCAACGTGTGGTCGGGGGTCACGCCGACGGACGAAATCACGACATCCGCGGTGAATGACGTTCCGTCCGAAAGGCGGACGGCGTATTCCGTGATCTCGGTCACCGTCGCGTTGACCACAATGGTCACGCCGTTCGCCTCGAGGTGGCGATGAAAGGGTTCGATCATTTCGGGGTCGAGTGGCGCGATGATGGTCGGCCCGCTCTGCACGATTGTCACCGAATGTCCGCGGTGACGAAGGTTTTCGGCAACCTCGACTCCGATGAACCCGGCACCAAGGATGACGACGTATTTGGGTGCGCCCGCCACGGCCGCGATGATTCGGTCTGCGTCCGGGACGTTGCGCAGCGTCACTGAACGATCCCATCCAGGAACAGTGAGCTTTCGAGGTGCCGCTCCTGGAGACAGTATGAGCGAATCGTACGAATCTGTGTAGGTCTCGTTGGTCTCAGAATTGTGAACAGTCACGGTTCGCGCCGCTCGATTGATGGACGTCACCCGCGAGTTGACCCGAACATCGAGGTTGAACCGCGCAGCGAGGCTTTCGGGAGTTTGCAACAGCAGGCTTTCCCTCTTTCCGATGACACCGCCGATGAAATAGGGCAATCCACAGTTCGCGAACGAGACATCCGGACCGGCCTCGTAAATCGTGATGTCGGCGGTCTCGTCCAGGCGGCGAAGTCGCGTGGCGGCCGACATTCCCCCGGCAACGCCTCCGATAATGATCGTCTTCACGGGATGTCCCTATGCCAGCGACATGAACGCTTTTTCAAGCGCCGCGCGGCTTTCGCTGTCGTGCGGTTCGGTGGCGCAGCTCGCCATTCCTGTCGCGATGATGGTGAATCCGGCTCGACTGAGCGCGGTGCTCGCCGCAGAAAGCTGGTGAAGGATATCCGTGCAATCGCGACCCTCATCAATCATTCGAACGATTCCACCAATTTGGCCTTGAACACGAGCAAGTCGATCGCGCGCGATCTTCAGTTCGGTTGGTTCGATAATCATGTCGCTCCTCTGATTTGCGTTGCCATCGACTATAGCATACCCTAGGGGGTATCGAAAGGACCATCCCATGAAACGAATTGCAACCACCATCGCGGCAATCGCCGCTGCCGTCGGAATCGCGTTTGGTGTCACCGCCTATGCCCCCAAGAATGTAGACATGAGTTCCGTCACCGCGGTCATCGACGTCCGCACCCCCGAAGAGTTCGCCACTGGTCACCTCGACGGTGCGGTCAACATCGACTGGCAGGGTGCAACATTCTTCGACGAGATTGCTCAGTTTGATCCCGCCGGGACATACGTCATCTATTGCCGATCGGGCAACCGCGCCGGTCAAGCCATTGACGCGTTGGCGGACATGGGGTACACAAATCTGACGAACGCCGGCGGAGTGAATGATGCCGCGGCCCTCACGGATCTGGCCGTCGTCCAGTAGCACGAGTCCCCCGAATCTGGTTTTGAATCGCAAGCGCTTGTAGTCTGTGACCATGAGCACACAACAGAACGCCGTCGAAATCCGAAACATCAAGGGCATCCGTCGCATCGCCGTTTGGACGGTTGTCATATCGCTCGTCATCACCGCGTTGATCGGTATTTATACCATCGTGTCGGGCGATTTCGGCGAGACCCAGGGCAAGGTCATGCTCACAACGCTGGCCGTCGCGGGCTTCTCGGTTCTGGCCCTGTGTCACCTTGCCATCGTTGAACGAGACGTCAGGGCCGTCGGCTGGATCGGAATCGGAACGAGTGCGCTCGCGCTCCTCGCCGCAGTAATACTTATTTGGTGGAATTTCGGGGACTACGCATACCAACCCGGCGGCATTTACTCGAACATCACAAAGACGTTCGCGATCTCGGGGCTCGCTGCGGTGTCGCTCGCACACGCCAATCTGATGTTGCTTCTGCAAACCGCGCCACTTCGCTGGATTCGATCATCACTCTCCGTGGCTCTCATTCTCATCGCAATCGTTGTGTCACTGATCGTCCCTGTCATCCTCACTGACGGAATGTTTCCACCGGAACCGTTCCAGAATGTCTACTGGCGATTCTTCGGAGTCATTCTGATTCTCGACGCGCTGTGCACCATCGCAC
>JAEMRP010000005.1:0-15099 GCA_016463265.1 Microbacteriaceae bacterium
TGTCGCGCGGCGCTATCACCGTGGCCGGCCAGGACATGGTCAACGTGTCGGTGAAAGACCTGCGCGAGGTTCGTCGCCAAATCGGGATCGTGTTCCAAGACCCCGGCTCGTCACTCAACCCCCGTTGGCCCATCGGTCAGAGTATCGGCGAGCCGCTCGTGCTCAACGGCGGGCACAGCTCGGAGCAGATCTCGGCCCGCGTCGAGGACCTGCTCGACATGGTCGAACTGCCGCGCACCTACCGAAACCGTTACCCCCACGAGCTCTCGGGGGGACAGCGTCAGCGGGTCGGCATCGCCCGTGCGCTCGCCCTAAACCCCGCGATTCTGGTGGCGGACGAACCGACCTCCGCGCTCGATGTGTCGGTTCAGGCCCGCGTTTTGGACCTTCTCACCACCATTCAAAAGGTGCAAAAGTTCGCGATTTTGTTCATCTCGCACGACCTCGCGGTCATCGATATGCTCAGTGACCGAATTGCGGTCATGCATAACGGTAAAATCGTAGAGCAGGGTTCGACGGATCAGATTCTGCGTAACCCGCAGGACCCCTACACAAAGAGGCTCATCGCCGCCGTGCCCGTTCCGGATCCCGTGGAACAACGCGTGCGTCGACGTGCGCGCACCACTACCTAAAGGATTTCATCATGGCAATTGCCACACGCAACGATCTTCGAAATGTGGCGATCGTCGCTCACGTTGACCACGGCAAGACCACTCTTGTCGACGCGATGCTTCGGCAGACCGGTTCGTTCGCGGCGCACGGTTCGGTCGAAGACCGCGTCATGGACTCGAACGACCTTGAGCGCGAAAAGGGAATCACGATTCTCGCGAAGAATACCGCGGTGTCGTATTCGGGAAAGCACGCGACAAACGGTCCCATCACGATTAACGTCATCGACACCCCCGGCCACGCCGACTTCGGTGGCGAGGTCGAACGCGGACTGTCGATGGTCGACGGTGTTGTTCTTCTCGTCGATGCGAGTGAAGGACCGCTTCCCCAAACCCGTTTCGTTCTGCGCAAGGCGCTCGAGGCGAAGCTCCCCGTTATCCTTCTTGTGAACAAAACCGACCGCCCCGACGCGCGAATCGACGAGGTCGTTCACGAGTCACAGGACCTTCTTCTTGGTCTCGCCTCGGACCTGCACGACGATGTCCCCGACCTCGACCTCGACGGCATCCTCGACCTGCCCATCGTCTACGCATCGGGTCGTAACGGCGCCGCGTCGTGGAACCGCCCGGCGGACGGCTCGCTTCCCGACAATGAAGACCTCGAACCGTTGTTCGACGCGATCCTCAAGCACATCCCGGCGCCGACCTACGACACCGACCACCCGCTGCAGGCTCACGTCACTAACCTTGACGCGTCGCCGTTCCTCGGCCGTATCGCGCTTCTCCGCATTTTCCACGGTGAACTCAAAAAGGGCCAGACCGTCGCGTGGATGAAGCACGACGGAACGGTCGAAAACGTTCGCATCACGGAATTGCTCGCCACCAAAGCTCTCGAGCGTGTTCCCGCCGAGTCGGCGTCGGCCGGTGACATCGTCGCTGTTGCTGGTTTTGAGAACATCACCATTGGCGAGACCATCGCCGACATGAACGACCCGCGTGCGCTTCCCGTCATCACGGTGGACGATCCTGCAATCTCGATGACGATCGGAACCAACACCTCGCCGCTCGTCGGCAAGGTCAAGGGTCACAAACTGACGGGACGCATGGTCAAGGACCGTCTCGACCGGGAACTCATCGGTAACGTCTCGGTACGACTTGTCGACATCGGTCGGCCCGACGCCTGGGAAATCCAGGGTCGAGGTGAACTCGCGTTGGCGATTCTCGTCGAGAACATGCGACGCGAAGGTTTCGAACTCACCGTTGGAAAGCCGCAGGTTGTCACCAAAAAAGTCAACGGTGCGACGCACGAGCCGTTCGAACACCTCACCGTGGATGCTCCCGAAGAGTACCTCGGTGCGATCACGCAACTTCTCGCTGCTCGAAAGGGCCGCATGGAGGGCATGACAAATCACGGAACGGGTTGGGTCCGCATGGAGTTCATCGTGCCGTCGCGTGGACTCATCGGTTTCCGCACCGAATTTCTCACGATTTCGCGCGGTACCGGGATCGCCAACGCCATCGCGCACGGATACGGTCCGTGGGCCGGTCAGATCGTCACTCGTCAGAACGGTTCGATCGTGTCCGACCGTCAGGGTGTCGCGACGCCGTTCGCCATGATGGCCCTGCAGGAGCGCATGGCGTTCTTCGTTCAGCCCGGTGATGAGGTCTACGAGGGCATGGTCGTCGGAGAGAACGCGCGCGCCGACGACATGGACGTCAACGTGACGAAAGAAAAGCAACTCAACAACATTCGTTCATCGACATCGGAAATCCTCGAGAAGATGACTCCGCCCCGCGACATGACGCTCGAAGAGTGTCTCGAATTCGCCCGCGAAGACGAGTGTGTCGAGGTGACGCCCGCAAAGGTTCGCATTCGTAAGGTCGAACTCGAGCAAAACCTGCGTGCGCGGGCTGCGTCACGCCTCAAGCGCCAGAACGAATAGACGCGACGGGGATAGGCTGACCCTGTGAAGGTCGTGCGGTTTAGCCATGAGGGGGAACCCCGTTACGGAGTGATTGACGGGGACGTCGTCACTCTGGTCGAGGGTGACCCGATTCACGATGGAATCACGACGACGAGCGACACGGTCGCGCTGCCCGACATCACGCTGATGGCGCCGGTGGTGCCATCCAAGGTGATTTGTGTCGGTATGAATTTCGCCGAACACGCGGCAGAGATGCATCACGACGGTCCTCAGACGCCGCTCATATTCCTCAAGCCGCCGACAACGGTCATTGGCCCAGGCGAGGACATCATCCTGCCCCCCGTCGAGGGACGAATTGTTCACGAGGGCGAGCTCGCGATTGTCATCGGGTCTGTTGCGCATCGGATCCCCGAAAAGAACTGGGCCGACGTCGTCTTCGGATACACGATCGCCAATGACGTGTCCGCGCGCGACGTCATGTTTGCCGATGGTCAGTGGGCGCGCGCCAAGGGATTTGATACCTTTTGCCCCATCGGGCCATGGATCGAGACCGAATTCGACCCGTTCGCGCACAACGAGATCACGACCCGCGTTGACGGCGAGGTCCGCCGACACGGCTTCACCGGCGACATGACCCACAAGGTTCCCGAGATTATTGCGTTTGTGTCGAACGCCTTCACCCTGTACCCCGGTGACATCATCTGCACGGGAACCCCCGCTGGGCTCGGTGGATTCGTCGACGGACAAATTGTCGAGATCACGATTGAAGGCATCGGAACGCTCTCGAACCCAGCCAAAAACCGCGACGACCGCGTTTCCTGATGCCTGGCGCGGTCGACGACGTCCGTCGCATTCGTCGGGCGCTCATCGCGGGGCAGGTCTTCGCGGGCATCGGTCTGGGGTCTGCCATTTCGGTCGGCTCGCTACTCGCCGCACACATCGCCGGAGGTGCCTCCGCAGCCGGACTCGCGGCAACGATGTCGACGCTGGGTTCCGCGGTCGCGGCTATTCCGTTGGCACGGGTTGCGATGCAACGAGGCCGGCGGCTCGCTTTGACGATAGGTGCGTCCATCGCCATTTTTGGTGCTTCACTCATCATCGTCGCGGGTGGGCTCATGTCGTTACCGCTCGTCCTGCTTGGTCTGTTGGGGCTCGGCGTCGGTGGGGCAGTGAACCTGCAGGCGCGATTCGCGGTGACGGATTATTCGTCGGCGGAAAATCGCGGACGCGACCTGTCCATGGTGGTCTGGGCGACAACCGTCGGGGCGATTATCGGGCCGAACCTCAACGGCATTGGTGTGGTGCTGGGCGACGCGCTCGGAATGCCCGAATTGACGGGGCCTTTTATCTTCACCGTTGCCGCCCAGCTGGCCGCCGCGTCAATCTACTGGCGGGGGATTGGTCCCAATGTCCCCACAGTGACTGTCACGCGAACGACAGCAACCGCGGCGGCGAGACTGTCGCGCTCGGTCCCGTTCGCCATCGCGGTAATCGGACTCGGTCACGCCACCATGGTGGCCGTCATGGCGATGACGCCCATTCACCTCGTTCACGACGGTGCGAGCGTCGGCGAAGCAAGTTTCGTCATTTCGTTGCACGTCGCCGGCATGTATGCACTGTCTCCGGTGTTCGGAATTGTCAGTGACAAGCTGGGGCGTGTCCCGGTGCTGATCTTTGGTCAGGTGGTCTTGGCAATCAGCCTCGCGATGACGGCCTTCTTGTCGACGGACCCCACCATGGTGACCATTGGACTCATCCTCCTCGGCCTTGGCTGGAGCGCCAACACGGTGGCGGGCAGTGCCCTCGTCGGCCAACTCTCGCAGGGACCGAAGCGACTCACCATCCAGGGCCGAAGTGACGCCGCCATGAGCGCGTCAGGGGCTTTGGCTGGGGTCCTCGCCGGCCCCGCGGTCACGGCGCTGGGCTATTCTGGGCTATCGTTCGCCGCGTTCGCTTTCGTGGCCGCCGCGGGTGCCCTGATTGCCCTGATTGTCACCCTGCGGTCCCGCGAATCCGCGGAATAGACTGGGCCAGATATGAAGACTCCGTTCTCCACCGCCACCGGCAGCGACATCCGCGTTCGTTTTTGCCCGTCCCCAACGGGCACCCCGCACGTCGGGCTTATTCGAACCTGCTTGTTCAACTGGGCCTACGCTCGTCACGTTGGTGGAACGTTCATCTTCCGCATCGAAGACACCGACGCCGAACGTGACTCGGAAGAGTCGTACGAGCAACTCTTGGATGCCCTGAGTTGGCTCGGTCTCGACTGGGACGAGGGCGTGGTCACGGGCGGACCGCACGAGCCGTATCGCCAGTCCCAGCGCTCCGCGATTTATCAGGAGATCATCGATTCGCTTCTCGCGTCGGGACACCTTTACGAATCGTTTGTCACTCCAGAAGAAATGGAAGCGCGCAACGTCGTCGCCGGCCGTGACCCCAAGATGGGCTACGACAACTTCGAACGCGACCTGACCGCCGACGAGCGCGCCACGTTCCGCGCCGAGGGTCGTCAGCCAGCGCTGCGGCTTCGCGTTCCCGCCGAGGACCTCGGTTTTGACGACCTCATTCGTGGACCCATCACGTTCCCCGTCGGCACGACAACGGACTTCGTTGTGGTCCGTCCGAACGGCGCACCTCTGTACACATTTGTCAACCCCGTCGACGACGCGCTCATGGGAGTCACTCACGTTTTGCGTGGAGAAGACCTGTTGTCATCGACGCCTCGCCAGATTGCTCTGTACCACGCACTCATCGAGGCGGGAGTGACGACGTTCGTGCCGCGATTCGGTCACCTCCCATACGTCATGGGCGAGGGCAACAAGAAGTTGTCGAAGCGCGACCCGGAATCGAACCTGTTCCACCATCGAGACCGCGGGTTCATCCGCGAGGGGCTACTGAATTACCTGTCGCTGTTGGGATGGTCGATCGCGGCGGATCGCGACATCTTCACTGTCGACGAGATGATTGCCGCCTTCGATGTGGCCGACGTCAACCCGAACCCCGCCCGATTCGACCTGAAAAAAGCCGAATCCATCAACGGCGATCACATTCGTTTGTTGTCACGCGACGAGTTCATCGAACGAACGCTTCCATACCTCCACGCAGCCGACTTGGTTGAGGCCAACCCGACGAGCCACCAGCGTGCTCGCCTGACTGAAATCGCGCCACACATCCAGGAACGCACCCAGTTGATGAGCGAGATTCCCGAGATGATTCGGTTCCTCTTTACCGAGGATGTCGACCTGACCGTCACCGACGATGCCCGAGCGACGCTCGATGCCGATTCCCCGCGAATTCTGGACGCCGCTCACCTGGCGCTCGCGGACCTCGTGGATTGGTCGACGGCCAACATCGAAGAGACGCTTCGCACCTGCCTGATCGAGGCACTCGAACTAAAGCCGCGGAGCGCGTTTGGTTCGGTGCGAACCGCCATCTCGGGTCGTCGAATCAGTCCGCCGCTATTCGAATCGATGGAGATCCTGGGACGCGAATCCAGCCTCGCCCGCATCGCCTCCCTGAGAGGGTCGCTGTGACCGCCGTCGACATCGTTGCCCAATTTCGCGCGGTCTGCGCCGTTTGGTAGGCTAACGCGGAGCGGCTCGGCCGCCGGTGGGGTGTGGTGTAATTGGCAACACGGAGGTTTCTGGTACCTTTGTTCTTGGTTCGAGTCCAGGCACCCCAGCACTAATTTCCTCGAATTATCGGGCGTTTACGCTACTGTTTCGGAATGACTACGTTGTCGCGTGCGAATATTGCCGTAGCCGTCAATGCGAGTGCCGCCCAGGGCGCACACCGCGATTATGGGCACCGCTTGGTCGAGGCATTGCGTGCAACCGGTCGCCGGGTTTCGGAATTGTCAGCCGATTCGTACGAACATCTCGAGACGATGGTGCGAACCGCGGTCGCCGACGGGGTCGACGCCCTCATCGTTGTCGGAGGCGACGGCACTGCCCAATTAGGGACAAACGTGTGCGTCAACACCGACACTCCACTGGGAATTTTGCCGAGCGGAACCGGTAATGACACGGCCGAAGGAATTCTGGGAATGCCCATAGGAGACATTGACGCAGCGATCGAACGGTTGATCGCGTCGCTCGACAAACCCGTGTGGCGAATCGACGCGGGGCGAATGTCGTGGAAGGGGGGCGAACGCTGGTTCTGCTCGACGATGTCGGCCGGATTCGATGCGCTGGCTAACGAGACGGTCAATCACCTTTCCTTTCCGAAGGGTCCGTCGCGCTACACCGTGGCGATGCTCATCGAACTGGCCAAGTTGAAGCCGATCCACTACACCGTCACGATTGACGGTAAACGGACGACGGAACAGGCGATCCTCACGACCATCGCAAACAACAGCCAGTACGGCGGTGGAATGAAAATCTGCCCAGAAGCGAAACCCGACGACGGCCTGCTCGACATGATGATGGTGAGGCCGTTATCCCGTTTTGATTTCATTCGGATTTACCCGAGGGTGTTCAAGGGGACGCACGTGACCGACCCTCGCGTCGTCATTCGTCAAGGGAAGAAGTTCCGGCTCGAGTCGCCCAACCTCGTCGTCTACAGCGACGGTGAGCGCATCGCGCCGCTTCCGATGGACGTCGAGGTCGCACCGCGGGCGCTTCCAGTTCTCGACACTCGTCCCTAGCCGCACCGGTTTGCGCGCGGTTCCCCGCCTGTGCGATACTTGTCGAGTTGTGTTCGGCCCCATCGTATAGCGGCCTAGTACGCTGCCCTCTCACGGCGGTAACGCGGGTTCGAATCCCGCTGGGGTCACAACTCGCCCTCGACGGTTCGCCGTCGGGGGTTTTGTGTATTTACCGCCACGGGGTCTCCCGTGGTTTTGCTAGTCTTGAACGAATATGGATACGACTCTGCCTCTCTGGTTCGAAATCACCTCCTACGTTGTAATGGGTGTCATTCTGCTGTTCGATTTGTTCCTCGTGGTTCGTCGCCCACACGTTCCGTCGACTCGTGAATCCGCGTTGTGGATCACCTTTTATGTGAGCCTCGCGGTCGTCTTTGGGCTGCTGATTATTCTCGTCGCCAACGATTCGGGACTGAACGGAACCGAACTGGGTCTGCAGTTCTACGCCGGCTGGTTGACCGAATATTCGCTTTCGGCCGACAACGTATTTGTCTTTCTCATCATCATGAGTCAATTCCAAGTGCCAAAAAAGATGCAGCAGGAATTGCTGATGTTGGGCATCGTCTTGGCGCTTGTATTCCGGGCAATATTCATCGTCCTCGGTGCCGCGCTTCTCGAGAGCTATTCGTGGTTGTTTTACATCTTTGGTGCTTATCTCGTGTATGTCGCGATTCAGCAATTGCGCGAGAAAGACGAACACGGTAGCGGCGAGGACAACTTCGTCATGGCGTGGCTCAAAAAGGTTCTTCGCGTTCACCCAGAGTGGCGCGACACTGACCGTTGGCGCACGATGGTCAACGGCGAAAAGTTTCTGACGCCGGCCATTCTCGTTCTCGTGTCGCTGGGCACAATCGACCTCATTTTTGCACTCGACTCGATTCCCGCGATTTTTGGAATCACCACGAGTCCTTTCCTGGTTTTCACGTGCAATATTCTCGCGTTGATGGGGCTGCGCCAGTTGTACTTCCTGTTGGGTGATCTAGTCGACCGCCTCCACTATTTGGGTCACGGAATTGCGGCAATCCTCGGTTTCATCGGGTTCAAACTCGTCAACCACGCATTGCACCTCAACGAACTCCCGTTCATCAACAACGGGCAACACGTTGAAATCGTCCCCGAGATACCGACGTGGCTCTCGCTTGTCGTGATTGTCCTCACGTTGGTGGTGGCGGTTCTCGCGAGCCTCGCGCGCACGAAGCGCGAAGAGTCCGCGAAATAACGTTTCGCACGCTGATAAACTGGGGCCGATGAACGCCGCGTCCAACCGTCCACGCACACTTGCCGAAAAGGTCTGGGATGACCACCTCGTCGTCAAGGGTAAAAACGGCGAGCCCGACCTGCTCTACATCGACCTTCACCTCGTGCACGAAGTGACAAGCCCGCAAGCATTCGATGGTCTCCGACAAGCCGGGCGGGCCGTTCGTCGGCCAGACCTCACGATTGCGACCGAGGACCACAACACTCCGACACTCAACATCGGTGCACAGATTGCCGACCCGATTTCGCGAACCCAGATCGACGCACTTCGAACGAATGCGACAGAATTCGGTATTCGTCTTCACTCACTCGGAGACATCGAACAGGGAATCGTTCACGTCGTCGGGCCACAACTCGGGCTGACCATGCCCGGCATCACCGTTGTCTGTGGTGACAGCCACACCTCGACACACGGCGCGTTCGGTGCGATGGCGTTCGGAATCGGCACCTCGGAAGTCGAGCATGTTCTCGCCACCCAAACTCTTCCCCTCACCCCGTTCAAGACCATGGCAATAACGGTCAATGGTCACTTGCGCCCCGGTGTCACTGCGAAAGACATCATCCTCGCGGTGATTGCAAAAATCGGCACCGGCGGCGGTCAGGGTTATGTCCTGGAATATCGGGGCAGCGCGATTCGGGAATTGTCGATGGAAGGTCGAATGACAATCTGCAACATGTCGATCGAGGCGGGTGCGCGCGCCGGCATGGTTTCCCCCGACGAGACAACATTCGCGTACCTCAATGGGCGCGCACATGCGCCGGAGGGCGCCGATTGGGATGCCGCCGTTGCGTACTGGAAAACGCTGCCCACGGATGACGGCGCGACCTACGACGCCGAGGTCGTGCTCGACGGCGACCTACTCGAGCCTTTTGTCACGTGGGGGACGAATCCGGGCCAGGGTGTTGCTCTGTCGGCATCGGTCCCGAACCCCGCGGACATCGCCGACCCCAACGAACGCGCCAGCGCTGAACGTGCTCTTGAATACATGGACCTCGCCGCGGGAACTCCGATGAAGGACATCCGCGTCGACCAGGTGTTCATGGGCTCGTGCACGAATTCCCGCATCGAAGACCTGCGCGCATTCGCGAGTGTCATCAAAGGTAAAAAACTGGCCGACGGTGTCAAACTCATGGTCGTCCCGGGTTCGGCTCGTGTTCGACTCGAGGCCGAGGCCGAGGGAATCGACGCGATTGTGACCGAATTTGGCGGGGAATGGCGGTTCGCCGGCTGCTCGATGTGCCTCGGGATGAACCCCGACAAACTCCAGCCAGGAGAGCGGTGTGCGTCAACATCGAATCGAAACTTCGAAGGGCGACAGGGCGCTGGCGGTCGGACTCACCTGGTCTCGCCGCTTGTCGCCGCCGCGACCGCGATTCGCGGGACTCTCTCAAGCCCGTGGGATGTGGACTAAACATGGACAAAGTTTCGACCGTTACGGGAATCGGCGTGCCGCTTCGCCGCACGAACGTGGACACCGACCAGATCATCCCCGCAGAGTTCCTCAAGCGGGTCACGAAGACGGGTTTTGAGGACGCCTTGTTCGAACGCTGGCGAAAAGACCCCGAGTTCGTCCTCAACACGCAACCGTTTGCGAACGGGACCGTGCTCGTCGCCGGGATCGACTTTGGAACCGGTTCGTCACGCGAACACGCGGTCTGGGCGCTGTGGGACTTCGGTTTCCGCGCCGTCATCGCACCGCGCTTCGGTGACATCTTCCGAGGAAACTCGGGCAAACAGGGCCTGCTCACCGCCGTCGTGCCCGAGACCGTTGTTGAGCAGATATGGGCGGCGCTGGAAGCCACCCCCGGAACCGAGGTGACCGTTGATGTCGAGTCGCGAACGGTAACCTGTGGAAGCGTGACTAGCGCATTCGAGATTGACGACTACACCCGATGGAGGCTCATGGAAGGCCTCGACGACATCGGTTTGACGCTACGTCACGAGACCGACATCGACGGTTTTGAGTCCCGCCGCGAATCGTGGCGCCCGACGACGTTGCCCGCCCGATGACGGCACACGACGACGACGCTCGCGCGCAGGGAGCCAAAGTCGGCCTGTCGGTCGACACGCTCATCATTCACGGCGGAAAACCTCTTCACGGTCGTGTGGATGTGCGTGGTGCAAAAAACCTTGTGACCAAGGCGATGGTCGCTGCACTTCTCGGTGATTCCCCGTCCGTCCTGCGGGATGTTCCCACCATTTCGGATGTTGCCGTCGTGCGCGGACTCCTTGAGGCCCACGGTGTTCACGTCACCGACTCGGCTGAAGGCGAACTCACTCTCGACCCGACAAAAGTCACGAGCGCTCACTTCGCTGAGATCGATGCGCACGCCGGTTCGAGTCGAATCCCGATTTTGTTCTGTGGCCCGCTGTTGCACCAGTTGGGCGAAGCGTTCATCCCTGACCTTGGCGGCTGCCGCATCGGCGATCGCCCGATTGACTTCCACCTTGATGCCCTTCGTGCCTTTGGGGCGGTCGTCACCAAGCAACCGCAGGGGATTCACTTGACGGCGCCAGAGCGACTCGTCGGCGCACACATCGAACTGCCGTTCCCATCTGTCGGCGCGACCGAACAAGTGTTGCTCACGGCCGTTCGAGCAGAGGGCGTCACCGAGCTCAAGAACGCCGCGATCGAACCCGAGATCATGGACCTCATCGCGATTCTGCAAAAGATGGGTGCGATCATCTGGATCGAACCGAATCGAACGATTTTCATCGAAGGAGTCGACAGTCTTCACGGCTTCGAACACCGATCGCTCTTCGACCGCAACGAAGCCGCGTCGTGGGCGTGCGCCGCACTCGTCACCAAGGGTGACATTTTTGTCGTTGGCGCCAAGCAACAGGAACTTCTCACTTTCCTCAACGTTTTCCGAAAGGTCGGCGGTGAGTTTGAGGTCCACGAGGACGGAATTCGATTCCGTCACCCCGGAGGACAGTTGAAGCCCGTCGTCGTCGAAACCGATGTTCACCCCGGTTTCATGACCGACTGGCAGCAACCGCTGGTCGTCGCTCTCACGCAGGCCGAGGGTACCTCGATTGTTCACGAGACGGTCTATGAGAACCGCTTTGGGTTCACCGAATCGCTGAACAAGATGGGTGCGAACATCGAAATTCATCAGGATGGAATCGCGTCCATCACGCGTCGCGTCCCCCGTCGCAAGTTGGAACAGGCCGCGGTCATTGTCGGTCCGACCCCACTCAAGGGCGCCGACATCCGCGTCCCCGACCTTCGCGGAGGCTTCTCGCACCTCATCGCCGCCCTGGCTGCAACGGGCACGAGCACGATCAGCAACGTCGGAATAATCGCTCGAGGATACGAACACTTCATCGACAAACTCCGCGACCTCGGCGCCGACTTTGAGCTCGCGGACTAGGCTTTCCGCAAGGAGGAGCAGGATGACAAAGAGCGAGAAATCCGCGCGCTGGCGCGTGACCGCGAGCATTGCCCTGCCCCTTATGGGACTCATCTCGCGCATCACTGTTCGCGGTATCGACAACGTACCGGCGAGGGGTGGGTTCATCCTCGCGCCCTGCCACTTCAGCGCAATCGACCCTGTCGTGATGGGTGTTGCACTGTGGAAGGCGGGTCGTACTCCTCGTTTCATGGCGAAAGAGTCGTTGTTTCGTGTGCCCGTTTTGGGCGCGGTGCTGCGCGGACTCGGCCAAATTCCGGTGGACAGGGCAGGTCAACAGCGAGCGATGGGGCCGATGAAAGCCGCGCGCTCACTCGCGAAATCAGGCGGAGGAATCATCGTCTACCCCGAGGGCTCTCTCACGCGTGACCCCGACCTGTGGCCGATGCGAGGAAAGACGGGCGCTGTCCGAATGGCCCTCGATGCCAACATTCCGTTGATTCCCGCGGCCCACTGGGGAACGCAGATTCTGATGCCGCGGTATTCGGGAAAGATCCGTTTCTTTCCTCCGACACCAATCACCGTGCTCATCGGCAAACCGATCGACCTAACGGCATTCAGAGGCAAGGCACTCGATCAGAAGTTGCTCACCGCGGCGACCGAAATTCTGATGTCGGCCATCGCCGATCTTCAAGGTCAACTGCGGGGCGAAAAACCGCCAACCGCGCGGTGGGACCCGGTCGAACACAACCAGACCACAACAGGGAAGTTTAAATGACCACCGTTGCGGTGCTCGGAGCGGGCGCGTGGGGAACGACATTCGCGAAGGTCCTCGCCGATGGTGGCGCCGAGGTTCGGTTGTGGGCTCGCCGTGACGAAATTGCCCGCGAAATCAACGAAACCCATCGCAACACCACGTATCTGCAACGCGTCAACCTTCCTCTGACCATCAGCGCATCGACCTCCTTGTCAGCGACCCTCGCAGGGGTCGACGAGGTATATCTGTCCGTTCCATCTCAGTCGTTGCGATCGGTACTCGAGGGAATCGATGGCCAACTGGGTGATTCCGTTCCCGTCGTGTCGCTCATGAAGGGCGTCGAACGACAATCCGGACTGCGAATGAGCGAAGTGATCCGTGACGTAACCGGAATCGACGAATCCCGCGTCGCTGTGGTCTCTGGCCCGAACCTCGCGCTCGAACTCGCCAAGGAAGAACCGACCGCCTCGGCGGTGTCGTCGACCAGCACCGAGACCGCTGTCACCGTCGCCGCGACGTGCCGAAACCAATACTTCACGACGTTGATCAACACCGACGTCACTGGCACCGAATTCGGTGGAGTGCTCAAGAACCTCATCGCTGTCGCCGTGGGAATCGCGGACGGCGTCGGATACGGCGACAACACCAAGGCATCCATCATTACGCGTGGATTAGCGGAACTGTCCGCGTTCGCCTCTGCGTATGGCGCGCGCCCCGAGACGATGTGGGGACTCGCCGGACTAGGCGATCTGATTGCCACCTGTGAATCCCCGCTGTCCCGAAACAACACCGCGGGCAGACTATTGGGGCAGGGCTATTCGTTTGACAGGGTCATTCGTCAGATGGACCAGACCGCAGAGGGCCTGTCGTCTGTCGATCCGATCCTCGTACTCGCTGCCGCGAAAGGAGTGTCGATGCCGATTGTCTCGCAGGTCCAACGAGTCTTGCAGGGCACACTCGACCCGCGCGAACTTGCGCCGCACCTCGCGACCGACTCCGAAACTCCGTCGGAGGAATAGGTGGCGATCCAGGCGCTGGCTGATGGCCGGGTGCTCGCCGAACGAATTGGTGGCACGCCCGTGCGAGTAGTCGCACTTCACGGCTGGGGGCGGTCCGGGGTCGACTTCACTGGTCCGTTAGCTGGGCTTGACGCCCTGGCGATTCACCTGCCGGGCTTCGGCCCGACGGAAGCGCCGAATGCCGTCTGGGGGACCGACGATTACGCACGGCTCGTCGCCGACGCGATTGAACCCCTCGGCCCGGTTGTTGTAGTCGGACACTCGTTCGGTGGGCGTATCGCCGTTCGTCTGGCCGCATCGCGCCCCGAACTGATTTCCGGCCTCGTGTTGACCGGTGCGCCGTTGGTGCGGCTCACGCCCGTGTCGAAACCGAAACTGTCGTATCGAATCGCAAAGAAGCTCAATCGAATCGGGCTCGTTCCTGACTCGGTCATGGAGTCTCGACGTTCTAAGGCGGGAAGCGCAGACTACAACGCCGCGCAGGGAATCATGCGCGACATCATGGTGAAGATCGTGAACGAGAACTATGACGACGACCTCGCGCGCATCACGGCACCCACGTGGATGGTGTGGGGCGAGAACGACACGGCGGCGCTGACCGCGGCGGGTAGGGTCGCATCCGAGCGGATCCGAGGGGCGCGCTGGACGGTCGTCCCCGGCGAAGCACACTTGCTTACTCCCGTCCTGTCGGCGGCCGTTCGCATCGCGGTCGAGGAGGCACTCGGATGACCGAACTTCTCGCCTGGGCAATCATCGGGCTTCTCCCCGTGATTGTCGGCGTCAAATGGCTCAGGGTTGCACAACGCGAGCACTACATCGCCGGCTGGACGACCCGCATCGCACTCGGCTGGGGTCGATCGCGCCAGGCGTCGTGGTGGCCCCTCATCGCGGCAGTTGCTCTGGAATTCTTGTCCTCGTACATCTCGACAGCGTCGTGGTGGATATCACTCGTCGTGCCTACCGCCGTCTTCGCGCTGGTGTTGTGGTGGCCGTGGGGACTGCGATTCCGCGGGACGTCGTCGCCGCTGCAGTGGACCGCCCGAGTTCAACGTCTCGCATCACTATGGCTAGTGCTCTCATGGTTGTTCTTGTTTGCCGCGAGCAGCTTGAGCCTGTCCTACGCGGTCGTCCTTTTTGGGTTCGTGGCTCCCGGAGTAATGGACCTCGCGTTGGTGATTGCCCGGCCAATTGAAAAAGCGCTGTCACGTAAGTGGCTCGTTGCCGCACAGAAGAAACTTCGTCAGGTGAACCCGAGGGTCGTGGCGATCACTGGTTCGTATGGCAAGACATCGACGAAGGGCTACGTCGCCCACCTCGTTGCCGCCAAATATTCGGTCGTGCCGAGCCCCGCGTCGTTCAACAACTTAATGGGGCTTGCGCGAGCAGTTAACGACAAACTGACACCGGGCACCGAAGTGTTCGTCGCCGAGATGGGTGTTTACGGCGAGGGCGAGATCCGCGAACTGTCGAAATCGTTCCCGCCCGACATCGCCGCGATAACAACGATCGGCGAGGCCCACCTCGAACGCATGGG
>JAEMRP010000005.1:15199-19551 GCA_016463265.1 Microbacteriaceae bacterium
CGCCCGACATCGCCGCGATAACAACGATCGGCGAGGCCCACCTCGAACGCATGGGGAGCCGTGACTCTATCCTTCGCGCCAAGAGCGAGATTGTCGAGAACGCTAAGACGGTCGTATTGCCCATCGACGACCCCGACCTCGCGGCGCTCTCGAACCGTTGCGAGTCCGAGGGAAAGCGCGTGATTCGAGTAAGTGCCGCCGGGGCGAAGGCTGATGTGTCGGTCAATCCAGCAAAGGGAACCGTTGCGATTGGCACGGAGTCAGTCCCGGTTCATATCTCGGGCGTCGGCCATGCGGTCAACGTCGCCGTCGCGGTCGGGATTGCTCACGCGCTCGACGTGCCCCTCGCGGTTCTTGCGCCGAGGCTCGGGAACCTGCCGACCGCGGCGCACCGGGCCGAGCCGCAGCAGGCTCCAAGCGGCGCGATCATTATCGATGACTCATACAACGCGAACCCGATCGGTGCCGCTCGTGCAATCGATGGTGGAGCCGCGATGGCACAAAGCCGAAAGGGTCCGTTTATTGTTGTGACTCCGGGCATGATCGAACTCGGCGCCGTTCAAGTCGACCGCAACCGCGCCATGTCCGCGCAGGTCGCAAAGGCCCGAGGCGATCTCTTCGTGGTGGGGTACACGAACCGAGCGGCACTGATTTCGGGTCACCCGTCGGCACGGGTTTTTGCCGACAGGCCCACCGCCATGGCCGCCGCCCTTGAACGCGCGGGCACTTCGGGCGTTATTCTTGTCGAAAACGACCTGCCCGATCATTACGCGTAATTGCCGGCTTCCGGGGCAGGGGAGCCAGACGGGAATACGATGAGCGCCACACGACCCTGGGCCGTGGTTTTTGGCGGGCCGAGTCCCGAGCACGAAATTTCGATTCTCACCGGGCTGCAGGCCGAACGTGTCTTGACCGATGGTGGCGACACGGTTCACCCGATCTATTGGGCGCCCTCGGGCGAATGGTTTCTCGTGCCAAACGGCACCGAGGCAAAGGATTACCTCGAGGGTGCGCCAAAGTCGGCCAAGCCACTCGAGGTGCGACTCGCCCCCGACCCCGGCTTCTATTCCAAGAAGTCGTTCGGTTCGGGGGCACTCGACATCGACGCCGCGTTGCTCTGCTTTCACGGGGGTATCGGTGAGGGCGGCGGAGCCGCGGCGATTTTCGACGCGATGGGCATCCCTGCGACCGGCTCGACGCTCTTTGCCGGTGCAGTCGGAATGGACAAGTTGGCCTTCGGCGGCCTGATGGAATCCGCGGGAATTCCCACGCTGCCGCGTCGTGCCGTATCTTCGGCGACCGATCCGGGTTACAAAGGACCGTACATCGTGAAACCGCGATTCGGCGGTTCATCTATCGGCATCGAAATCGCTGACGACCTCGCGTCAGCGCGTGCCCTCGCTCAGAACAGCCCGCACTTGAAAAACGGTGCTGTGCTCGAGCCGTACAAACCGAACCTCGTCGACCTCAACATCGGCTTCCGCACATTCCCCACCCTGGAATTGACCGACCTCGAAAAGCCGCTTCGCGGAGGCGAGGATTCTGGTCTTTATTCCTACGCAGAGAAGTACCTCGCCGGTGGCGACGGTTCCGAGGCGGGATTGTCCAGTGCTCCACGTGAATTCCCCGCGAACTACCCGGCCAAGATTCACGAGCGTGCCGCAGAACTCGCGCGCGCGGTTGCCGACGTCACGCGATTGACGGGCGTGGTTCGACTCGACCTGCTGCTCGACGAGAAGTCGGGCGAGCTCGTCGTGAACGAAGTGAACTCGATTCCCGGCGCGCTGTCGTTGTACTTGTGGGCGCCCAAGCACCCCGCGCTGACGATTTTGCGCGATGCCCTGACCGAGGCGCGCGATCGACGCGTTGTCTTCCCTCAGGCTGGACACGGTGGCGGAGTTGCTCTCCGGGCTGCTGGCGGCATCTCGGCCAAACTCCTCGGTCTCAGCTAGTTACCGAGCACGTCCGTCGCGTCGATACAGATGCGCAGAGGTTCGAGCGCTCCCACGGCAATCGACAAGTCCGAGAGGGCGTTGGTCCCGCTCACGGCTGTCGAATCGATGAGCACTTCGACCGCGGGGTTTCGCCCATAGGTGAGGAAGGTGAAGTTCGGGTCGTTCGCATCGTCACGGAGCCAGTCGACACCGTCCACGGTGAAACACGGCAGTACCGACGGGCCGGTGTCCGGAAGGCCGCACCGCAGAATCACGCCAGCCGGGGTGCCCCACGCCGCGGTCGACTGTGCGTTGGTGGATCGGCGGTCGAGACCCGCAACGACGTCGGGCAGGCGCACCATGACCTCGGCACACGCGGGATCGTTCGCGGCATCTGCGGGCTGGAGTGCAACGGTTCCCGCGCAACCAGACAGCAGCCCGAGAAGGGCGAGGCTGGGGAAAAGGAGTCGTGCACGCATCGCTTTCAGGCTACCGTTGAACCGTGAACGCGACGGATGCCACAATCGGAGAAATCGGTGAGGGTGCAACGCTCGCGCGAATTTTCCCGATTCTGCCGGCGTCCCGCCGCACCGTTCTTGGCCCCGGCGACGATTGCGCCATCGTGACGGTTCCCGACGGGCGCGTCCCCGTGACGACCGACCTGATGATTGAGGGCCCCGATTTTCGCATCGGTTTGTCGACGGGGTACGACATCGGGTGGAAGGCGTGTGCCACGAATCTCGCGGACATCGCGGCGATGGGGGCGACTCCAACGGCTCTCGTTGTCGGACTCGCCGCACCAGCCGCAACCACCGTCCGATTCGTCGAAGACATCGCCCGCGGCTTCCGTGACGCCGCGACGGCTCTTGCGCCGGGCTGTGGAGTGGTGGGGGGTGACTTGTCGAACGCTCCGATCGTGATGCTCGCGGTCACGGCGCTGGGTGAATTCGATGGCGTCGAGCCCGTGACCCGTTCGGGCGCGATCATCGGAAACGTTGTTGCAGTTGCGGGGCGGCTCGGCAACGCCAAGCGCGGTCTCGACATTCTTTTCGATCGCGCGGTTGCCCCCGACGGAACCATCGACCCGGTGGCGGTGGCGGAAGCGTGGGCGTCTCATCCCGTCGACGTGGCTGCGCAATTGCGTCCTGACCCCCCGATTGCCGCCGGCCGCGCCGCCGCCCTGGCTGGGGCGACGGCGATGATGGATGTCAGCGATGGACTGGTGCTCGATGCGCGTCGCATCGCGACAGCGAGCGGTGTCGCCATCGATTTCGATCTGTCCGCCGTGGGTGATATTGACGCTCTGACGGGTGGCGAGGACCACGCGATGTTGGCGTGCTTCCCGCTCAACGCGAAGCTTCCCGCCGATTTCCGCGTCGTCGGCAGGGTCGCCCCCGGTGACGGTGTGATGGTCGACGGCGTGCCGTTCGATTCGCGAGGCGGGTGGGACCCGTTCGCCGACTATTCGGCGACGTCCAACCAATAGACCCGCGTCTCGCCGTAATCCTTGGGAGCGAGAATTCCGTAACCCACGGGCCATTCGGGTTCTGGGTCTCGGCTCGCACGCTCCACCGCAACGACGGCGTCGGGGGACAGCCTCGGCAACAACAGTGTCATTGTCGTGAGGAGCGCCGCGTTGTCCATGTCATAGGGCGGGTCGATGAAAACGGCATCCCACGTTTCCGCGCTCGCGCCGACAAACCCGGCCACGCTCGATCGATGGACGCGAATCGAGCAGTTCGGGACGGCGGGGGCGACGAGCGCGGTGTTCTTCGACATGACCTTGACGGCCTTTTCCGAGTTGTCGACGAGGTCGACGCGAGTTGCACCGCGGGACGCGGCCTCGAGCCCAACCGCCCCGCACCCCGCATACAGGTCGAGCACGCGAGCACCCGTAATCGTCGTGAGGGCGTCGAATCGCGAAAAGACGGCTTCGCGCACGCGGTCGGCGGTCGGCCGGGTTCCAGTCGCCGGAACGGTGAGAGTGCGGCCACCGGCGGCTCCAGAGATAATTCGCGTCACGCCCCAAGGTTAGCGACCGGAGCGCCAATCACGGAAAGCGCTTCGGTGCGGCGGTAGCGTAAAACCGTGACCGAAACCGCCGCTTTCCTCGACACCCCGCTTCCGCGGGTCATCGGCGACCGCACGGCGAAGGCGCTGACCAAGGCGTTCGGGTTCGACACGGTCGGCGGTTTGCTCGGGCATTACCCACGACGCTACGCCGAACGCGGCGAACTGACGGCGCTCGATTCTCTTCCGCTCGACGAGTCGGTCACGATCGTGGCCGAAGTCGTTCGGGTCAACAATCGACCGATGAACGGCCGAAAGGGTTCGCTTCTCGAAATCGTGATTTCGGACGGGACCGGAACCCTGTCTCTGACGTTCTTTAACCAGGCGTGGCGGGCAAACGCTTTGCGC
>JAEMRP010000006.1 GCA_016463265.1 Microbacteriaceae bacterium
GACCCGGTTGTCCGTAAGCACGTTGAATTCCGTGAGGAGCGCTAACCATGGCGAAAAAAAGCAAGATTGCTCGTAACGAGCAGCGCAAGGTGATTGTCGCTCGTTACGCGACCAAGCGTCTCGAACTCAAGAAGGCGCTCGTTGACGTCAACGGAACCGCCGAGTCACGCGAGGCCGCGCGGCTCGGACTTCAGAAGCTTCCCCGCAACGCGTCGCCCGTTCGCGTGCGCGGACGCGACGCCATCGACGGCCGTCCCCGTGGATTCCTCTCGAAATTCGGCATCTCGCGTGTCCGATTCCGTGAAATGGCACACCGTGGGGAATTGCCAGGCGTAAAGAAGTCTTCTTGGTAGTCTGAAAGCGCTAAAACTTGCGGAAACGCACGGATTAGCACTTCATCAACAAAGTCTCAGGAGGACTCGAATGAACCGATCCGAGCTCGTTGCGGCAATCGCTGCACACACCGGAGAGAGCCAGGTCGCCGTTAACGGCGTTCTCGACGCTCTTTTCACCACTGTTGCCGGCGAAGTTGCCAAGGGTAACAAGGTCACCATCCCCGGTTGGGTCGCATTCGACCGCACCAACCGTTCAGCTCGTCAGGGACGCAACCCCCAGACTGGCGCTACCATCCAAATCGCCGCGTCAAAGGGCGTCAAGGTTTCGGCTGGTTCGAAGCTCAAGGCTGCTGTCAAGTAGCTTTCGCTTTCGGAAAGGGACGGGGGAAACTCCGTCCCTTTCTTTTTGCCCGGATTCGCTCGGTAGGCTCAAACGGTGAAACGCCCACGCCTGATCGTCGCTCTTGCCCTCGTGGTTGCGGCAATCGCGGGATTGTGGTTCGCAATGGAACTGGGTGGGGCAAGCCACGCCAGTGGACTCGGTGATACGGGTGATCTAGTTCGCTGGGGTGCGCCAATCCTGAAGATGATCGCCTCCCTCGCGGGAGGGCTGGTCATTGGCGGACTCGGGGTCGCCTTATTTGTATTGCCGCCGGGCACTCCCGCCAATCGAACCCTCAACCTGATTTTGGGGGCTGGAATTGTCTGGACGCTGTCTCTCGTTGTGTACATTTTCTTCACCTACTTCACCGTTGTTGGTACCGAGTTGAGTTTCGATGACGGGTTCGACGCAAATTTCGGGTTCTTCCTGACCGAAACCAGCCTCGGGCGATTGCTGCTCACTGCGACAGGTCTGTCCCTCGTTGCCACAACGGTGGTCGCCATTGCTCGCCGCCCATTCTGGCTCGCGGTGGCGTTTCTCGTTGCTGTCGCGTCAGCGTGGCCGTTCGCCGAAATGAGCCATTCGGGAACGATGGCCAACCACGGTTTGGCCATCAACTCACTGGTCTTGCACATCGTGTTCGTTTCGCTGTGGACCGGCGGGCTCACCACAACGGTGGTGGCCATGGCATTTGGGGCGAATCGGACAGACGCGCTGCGACGGTATTCCTCGATTGCTCTGCTCTCGATTGCCATCGTCGCGATCACGGGAACCGCCAGCGCAATCATTCGAATCGGAACGTTCGACAACCTCGGGTCGGAATACGGAATTCTCATCCTTGTCAAAGCGACCGCGGTCGTCATCCTCGCCTTGTTGGGCGCGCGCTGGCGCAAGGCCATCATTCCCCACCTCGATTCAACGCGAGGGGTTGCCGGGTTCGCGCTGTTGGAAACGGCGATTCTGGGTGTCGTCGTCGGGCTCGCGACGGGACTTGCGCGAACTGCGCCGCCCATCGAACAGACCCTGACAGGCCCGGTGACGCCGGCCGAGATTCTGACGGGACGAATTCTGCCCGGCGAGTGGACGTGGACCGCGGCGTTCACCACCTGGAACATTGACCTGATTTGGACACTGTTTGCTGTCTTCACGAGCATTTTCTATCTGTGGGGAGTCGAGCGCCTTCGCCGCCGCGGCGATACCTGGCCGACGCATCGACCGATAATGTGGGTCGGGGCCATGGCCATTCTCGTTTACACAACGAGCGGCGGTGTTGCGGTCTACGGCGAATTCCTGTTCAGCGCGCACATGATTGAGCACATGTTGTTGACGATGCTCATACCCGTCGGAATCGTCCTCGCCGCCCCGGTGACGCTCGTCGCGAGGGCGATTGAGGTCCGTCACGACGGATCGCGCGGGATGCGTGAATGGTTCCTCGGAATCATTCACTCGAAGTGGATTGGATTCGTCGGCCACCCCCTCGTGTCGACCGTGGTGTTTGGGCTCTCACTGATGGTGTTCTACTACTCACCGCTGTTGTCGTGGGCGTCGACAACACACCTCGGCCACGAGTGGATGATTCTGCACTTTCTGCTCGCGGGGTACCTGTTCGTCCAAGCGCTCATCGGTGTTGACCCGTCACCGCATCGAACCTCGTACCCCGTTCGCATGATTCTCCTGATGGGCACGATGGGTTTCCACGCGTTCTTCGGACTGTCGCTCATGACAGGAACCTCACTGTTGTTACCGGAATGGTTCGGGGCGATGGGACGGACGTGGGGTGATTCTCCGCTCGTCGACCAGCAAGTAGGTGGCGCAATCGCCTGGGGAATTGGTGAACTGCCGACACTCATTCTTTCGGCGATGGTCGTGTTGTCGTGGATTCGATCAGACGAGCGCGAGGCAAAACGCTCAGACCGCCAAGCGGTCCGCGACCATGACGCTGAACTCGAGGGATACAACGCGATGCTTGAGAAACTCGAGAAGCGCCGACCGCCCAACAGGTAAATCGTCGCGGATTTGTCACCAACTGCGCCTCGCCTCCGCGCTGCGAAAGGGTAGGCGGGTACTCTGGAGAATCCGACGAAAGGCGCCATCGTGTTTGAACTCACGCCCGAACAAGCGCGCGTGATGGACATCATTGAGGGTACTCGCGAACATGTTTTCGTCACGGGACGAGCCGGCACCGGCAAATCGACGCTGCTCCAAGAATTTGTCGAGCAGACATCGAAATCGCTCGTCATCGGTGCCCCCACGGGCGTCGCGGCCCTCACCGTCGGCGGTCAAACAATCCACTCGCTGTTTCGATTACCCATCGGGTTGGTGACTGATCACACCAAGTTCTATCCGCTGTCGGACGACGCCCGCGTTTTGTTGCGCAGAATCGATACCGTCGTCATCGACGAGATTTCAATGGTTCGCTGCGATTTACTCGACGGATTGGATCGCCGTCTGCGGGCGACCCGAGGGCGAAAGAACGAACCATTCGGCGGCGTCCAGGTCGTGATGTTCGGCGACCCCTATCAGCTTCCTCCCGTGCTCAAGGACGGTCCGGAAAAGCAATACCTCATGGACAACTATCGATCCCCCTGGTTCTTCGATTCGAAGGTGTGGGCACAGGCGCAACCGCGCGTCGTCGAATTGACCGACGTCAAACGCCAGGACGAAGCCGAATTCCGCGACATCCTCGACCGCATGCGCAGCGGTCAGATGACGACGACCGATGGTGCGGTCCTCAACGACATCGGCGCGCGCAGGCCTATCCCCGAGGGCACCGTGACGCTGGCAACCACTAACGTCAGCGCGAATAGCATCAATTCAAAAGCACTCAAGGAACTTCCGGGAAAACCGAAGATCGCGAGGGCCATCATCGATGGCGACTTCGGTGGACAACTGCCGGCCGAAGAAGAACTCGAACTCAAGCCTGGCGCGCGGGTCATGTTCTTGCGAAACGACTCCATCGCTGACGGAAACCGTTGGGTGAATGGTTCTGTCGGTACCGTGGTCAAGGTTGACGGAGCTGTGCACGTCGTTCTCGACACCGACCCCAGCAGCTCTGTCGAAGTCCAGCCAGTTCAGTGGGAAAAAATCCAGTACACCTACGACCCCGAAGCGAACAGTGTCGAGGCCGACGTGATGGCGACTTTTGCGCAATACCCGCTGCGTTTGGCGTGGGCGGTCACGATCCACAAATCGCAAGGCCAGACGCTCGATTCAGCTGTCCTTGATTTTGGTCGCGGCGCGTTCGCCAACGGTCAGGCCTACGTTGCCTTCTCGCGCATCCGAACCCTGGACGGCGTTTTCCTGTCGCGCACACTACAACCCACGGACATCCAGGTTGATCGCCGCGTCGTCGACTTCATGCGCACCGCAAAGGACAACGACTTCCTCGAGTAGTGGCTAGAACGGCGGCGGTTTGGGCCTTGACTGTCCGAGCCACTCGAACATTTGGTCGTGGGTCACGGAATTGACGCCCGACTGCAAAAGCCCCAATTGCGTGTGTTGCGGAAGCCCCTCGTTATGAATCATGACAAGGCCGTTCGGCGCACCTTTGAGAGCCCCCTCGGCGGTGGAGACAACCAGCATCCAACCGGTCGTCATCATCGAACTCCCGTATTCCGCCTTGATGTATTGCGTTACTGCGTCGTCCATCGTGATTTCCATCCGTTCTCCGTTCACTTCCCTTGTTGGTGGAAGGTCGCCTAGGGTATACCCGACCAACGACACGAAACTAAAGACCTCAAGCGTTAGGCTCATCCCATGCTTCTCAGTGACCGCGATATTCGTGCCGAGGTCGAATCGGGGCGCGTCCAGCTCGACCCGCTCGATATGGGGATGATTCAACCGTCCAGCATCGATGTGCGACTCGATAAGTTCTTTCGGTTGTTTGACAACCACAAGTACCCATTCATCGACCCGGCCGAGGAACAACCTGATCTTACGCGGGGAGTCGAAGTCGGTCCCGGGGAGCCCTTCATTTTGCACCCTGGTGAATTCGTCTTGGGGTCGACGTTTGAGCTCGTCACTCTGCCCGACGACATCGCAGCGCGCCTTGAGGGTAAGTCGTCGCTCGGCCGGCTCGGGCTACTGACGCACTCGACCGCGGGCTTTGTCGATCCGGGGTTTAGCGGACACGTCACCCTCGAACTGAGCAACGTCGCGACGCTGCCGATTAAGTTGTGGCCGGGCATGAAAATAGGGCAACTCTGTTTCTTCCGCCTCACGTCACCGAGCGAACACCCTTATGGAAGCGACAAGTACGGCAGTCGCTATCAGGGGCAGCGTGGACCGACGGCCTCACGCTCGTGGAAGAACTTCCACAAGACCGCGCTCTAGTCGAGGCGTGATTCGACCAGTTGCTCGTGTTGCCACACGAGCCACGGGCTGAACGCAAACGGCGCTCCCTCGATTGCGGCGCGCAGGTTATCGGGTTTGACCCAGCGCCACTCGGCGACCTCGTCGGGTGACGGGTTCGGTTCGCCCACGACGGTTGCGGCAAAAACAGGGCAGATCTCGTTTTCGACGATCCCCGAGGCATCGATAGCACGGTATCGGAAGTCCGGAAGTGCGGGTCGGATGTCGCGCACGGTGATGCCCAATTCCTGCTCTGCACGTCGGCGAATCGCGTCGTCCATCGACTCGTCAGGACCGGGGTGACCGCAGAAAGAATTAGTCCACACACCGGGCCAGGTCAGCTTTGACAGGGCTCGCCGAGTAATGAGAATCTCGCCAGCGGCGTTCGTCACGTGGCACGAAAAAGCGAGGTGCAACGGGGTATCGCTGGTGTGAACGGTCGCTTTCGGCGCGGTCCCTAAACGTGTACCGTCCTCGGCGAGGAGGACGACCAATTCTTCGACTGCGCTCATGATTACTCAGGCTATCCTGAGATGGTGCTGTTGGAAAAGACCCTGACGTTCGTGGCGAAACGATGACTCGCCTCGCCCTCTACAATCGTGTGGCGGAACGCTCGGCATCGCTCGTGATCCGCGAATATTCGACGTCATTCGGATTGGCATCGCGCATTTTGTCCGCTGGATCCCGCCAACATATCGACAATGTGTATGCGCTCGTGCGCCTCGCCGACGAAATTGTCGACGGCGTTGCGGTTGAAGCGGGTTTGACGGTGACGGAGGCTGGCCAACAGCTCGATGCTCTCGAAGCTGATACCTACCGGGCGATGGAAACGGGATATTCGACAAATTTAATTGTCCATGCCTTCGCACTCACCGCTCGTGACGTCAGCATCCACAAGGACATTGTCGAACCGTTTTTCACTTCGATGAGAATGGACCTTTCTGATCGCGTCTATACCCAAGAATCGTTCGAGGCCTATGTCTATGGGTCGGCCGAGGTTGTCGGATTGATGTGCCTCGCAGTGTTTATCCGTGACGACAAGCCTGACCCCGAAACCGCGCGAACCCTTTACAGCGGTGCGCGGGCGTTGGGGGCAGCTTTTCAAAAGGTCAACTTCTTGCGTGACCTCGCCGCTGACGTTGATGATCTGGGGCGTTCGTATTTCCCCGGCATTACGATTTCGAAATTCACCGAAGACGACAAGCAACGTTTGTGCAATGACATCGCCGACGATTTGGATGCGGCGGCGCGCACGATTCCGCTGTTGCCCCGTGATGCGGCTCGGGCCGTCGGACTCGCGCACGGGCTGTTCGCCCGACTCAATTCGCGAATTCGCGCGACCCCGGCCGATACCGTGAAATCGACACGCATCCGCGTGAATGACCTTGAAAAACTCCTCATTGCAGCCAGCGTCGTCGTGCGCGGCGGAAAGTAGATCCATGACTCAGAAACACGTCGTCATTATCGGAGCCGGAATCGGCGGTCTGGGTGCATCGGGCCTTCTCGCGAAAGATGGGTATCGCGTCACCGTGCTCGAATCGTTGCCGATAGTCGGCGGTCGCGCCGGAACATGGTCGAAAGACGGCTTCCGTTTCGACACCGGCCCATCGTGGTACCTCATGCCCGAGGTGTTCGACCACTATTTCCGACTGATGGGTTCGTCCAGCGCCAAGGAACTCAACCTGAGCCTCCTGGACCCCGGTTACCGCGTGTTCTTCGAACCAAAGGGCGCGAAGCCCTCGGAACACGTCGACATCGAGGTCGGACGCGACAAAAACATTGACATGTTCGAAAAGATTGAACCGGGTTCGCGCGCGGCGGTCGGAAAGTACCTCGATTCCGCGACGGAAACCTACGTGGTCGCCAAGAAGTACTTCCTGTATTCGTCGTTCCAGAGCCTGTTGCCGCTGTTCAATCGCGAGGTCCTCGGTCGCATCGGCACGCTCGTGCGCTTGTTGACCGGAACGATCTGGTCGTTTGTCGGCCGGCACGTCAAATCCACTCGGGCCAAGCAGATTCTGGGTTACCCCGCGGTGTTCCTTGGCGCGAGCCCGTTCAACGCGCCCGCGATGTTCCACCTCATGAGCCACCTCGACCTCGTTGATGGCGTCCTCTATGCGCAGGGTGGGTTCACTCGGGTAATTCACGCGATTCGAGACCTTGCAATCAAGGCCGGTGTCATCATTCACACGAGCTCACCGGTGACGTCGATCACCATCGACAAAACCAGCGGCGCCAAGGCAACGGGTGTGACCTACCGGGACGCGCAGGGCATCGAACACACGATTGCCGCGGACATCGTGGTGTCTGGAGCCGACCTGCACTTCACCGAGACGCAGCTGCTGCCCGACGACCTCCAGACCTTCCCTGACGCCTGGTGGGAGAACAAGACGCCGAGCCCCGGCGCGGTGCTGATGTACCTCGGCGTCAAGGGAAAACTTCCCGAACTGCTGCACCACAGCCTCTTTTTCACCGAGGACTGGAACGAAAACTTTTCGCAGGTGTTTGCCAAGAAGCCCACGATGCCGAACCCCGCGTCCTTCTACGTGTGCAGGCCGTCCGCCACGGACGACGAGGTCGCACCGAAAGGACACGAAAACATTTTCGTTCTCGTCCCCTGTCCCGCTGACGTGACGCTCGGAAAGGGCGGGCTCGACGGCAAGGGCGACGCATCGATCGAGGAAATCGCGGACCGAACGATTGACGCAATCGCGCACTGGGCGGGAATCCCCGATTTCCGCAAACGAATTGTCTTGCGCCGAACGGTCGGACCCGCTGACTTCCAGAACGACCTCAACGCCTGGAAGGGTAACGCACTCGGACCGGCTCACACACTCATGCAGAGCGCTGTGTTCCGCGCCGGCAACATCTCGAAGAAAGTCGACGACCTGTATTACGTCGGGTCCAGCACTATTCCGGGAATCGGACTTCCGATGTGTCTCATTTCAGCCGAGGTGCTGCTCAAGCGCCTGCGCGGTGACGTGTCAGCAACACCACTTCCCGACGTGGAAATCGGTTCCTGACTAGCGATCGAACTTCAGGCGAAGCGGCAACATCAACACGAGACCGAGCGCCAGCACCGCAACGATTCCGAGGATGCCCCAGTAGTCGGCACCTCCGAGGGTGACGAAGAACGCGAAGAGCGCCGGCGTGATGAATGAGATCGCGCGACCCGTTGTTGCGTACAAACCGAAGAGCTCGCCTTCCCCTCCCTCGGGCGCGAGGCGGGCGAGAAGCGAGCGACCGGCTGCTTGGGCCGGACCGACGAACATCGTGAGAAGCAGCCCGAACACCCAGAAGACCATCGGTCCGCCGTCGTGCAGGACGAACAACATTGTTCCCGAAATCACGAGGCCGAGAAGCGAGCCGACGATGACGCCCTTTGACGAGAATCGGTCATCGAGAACCCCACCCGCAAACACTCCGAGGCCCGCGATGAGGTTTCCGCCGATTGCGAAGAAGATCACCTCGGTGTCGGACAAGCCGAAGACCTTACCCGCGAGGATTCCGCCGAAGGTGAACACTCCGACGAGTCCGTCACGGAACACGGCGCTCGCCATGAGAAAGTAGAACGTCTCGGGGGCTTTCTTCGCGAGGTTCGCGATTTTGCGGAACAACTTGCCGTACGAACCGAAAATTCCAAGTTTGGCGTCGGGGTCGACCGCCGTGTTCTCGGGGACAAACAACAGAACCGGGATGGCGAAGATTGCCGACCACACCGCGGCCAAGAGCGCGATGAAACGAATGTTCATGCCACCCTCTTCGGTCACGCCGAACCAGTAGGGCTCGGCGAGGATGAATCCGAGGAGGGCGACAACGAGAACAACGATTCCACCGAGGTATCCGAGCCCCCAACCAAAACCAGAGATACGCCCAACGTTGGACGGGGTCGAAATCTGCAACAGCATCGCGTTGTAGTTAACGTTCGCCATCTCGTAGAACACGGTGGCAACGGTGATGAGCACGAGGCCCGTAATGAAGAAGTCGGGAGTTCCCTCGACGAAGAACATCGCGAGAGTTGCGACGATGACAACAAGAGTGTTGATTCCGAGCCAGCGACGGCGTCGGCCACCCTGGTCGGTGCGCTGCCCGACGATGGGCGCGAGAATCGCAACGACCACACCGCCAATGGCAAGAGCCCAGCCGAGGTTCGCCGTCAGGGCCGAGCTCGCGGCGTTGTAAACCCGCTCCTCGAAGCCGCCTTCGATGGTGACGCCGGGCCTCGGCTTGTACGCCGCGACGACGTCGGGATCGATGAAGTAATCCGACACGATGTAACGCGCAAACACGAACGTCGTGATGAGGACCGAGAACGCGGAGGTTCCCCAGTCCCACAGCGCCCAGGAAATTGTCTGGATGAGAGGAGTCTTACCACGGGCCTGATTAACGGCGTTGTTCGTCATGGCATAACGCTAGCGCGTGGCGCGTGAATTTGGGAAGTACCGTGCGGAAACCTTTAGATATGAGCGACACACGCTCAAGTTTTGCGACGTCGACTTGACAAAGTTCTGCACAGGCGTCAAACTTGACACAACGCGACTCAAGTTGTCGGTCAGACTTGACGCTTCCGCGAAATTTTCACACCACAACGAAACATCGCCGGCAACGGCGGGAAGGAAAGAAACCATGGCACGAGCTGTTGGAATTGACCTCGGAACGACCAACTCGGTCGTCGCGGTCCTCGAAGGTGGAGAACCCACCGTCATCGCCAACGCGGAAGGCTTCCGCACGACTCCGTCAATCCTCGCATTCACGAAAGACGGCGAGGTGCTCGTTGGTGAAACCGCGAAGCGCCAGGCCGTCACGAACGTCGACCGCACGATTGCCTCTGTCAAGCGCCACATGGGAACCACGTGGACACAGGATGTCGATGATAAGAAGTACACCGCCCAAGAAATCTCGGCGCGAATCCTCGGGAAACTCAAGCGCGACGCCGAAACCTACCTCGGCGAAAAGGTGACCGACGCCGTCATCACTGTTCCCGCATATTTCAACGACGCCGAGCGTCAGGCGACGAAAGAAGCGGGCGAGATCGCCGGCCTCAATGTTCTGCGCATCATCAACGAGCCCACTGCGGCCGCACTCGCGTATGGGCTCGACAAGGGCAAGGAAGACGAACTTATTCTTGTCTTCGACCTCGGTGGTGGCACGTTCGACGTTTCTTTGCTCGAAGTTGGCAAGGACGACGACTTCAGCACGATCCAGGTTCGCGCAACCGCCGGTGACAACCGTCTCGGTGGCGACGACTGGGACGCCCGCATCGTCGATTACCTCGCAAAGCAATTCAAAGAGACGACCGGTGTCGACGTCTCTGGCGACAAGATCGCCAAGCAGCGACTTAAGGAAGCAGCCGAACAGGCAAAAAAGGAACTTTCGTCCTCAATGAGCGCGTCCGTTCAACTTCCTTACCTGTCGCTCACCGAAAACGGCCCCGCCAACCTCGACGAGACAATAACGCGCGCCAAGTTCGAAGAATTGACGGCGGACCTGCTGCAGCGCACGGCGAAACCATTCCAGGACGTTATCAAGGAAGCGAAAATCAAGGTGTCCGAGATCGACCACATCGTTCTCGTCGGTGGATCGACGCGCATGCCAGCCGTCGCTGAACTTGTCAAGAAGCTTGCGGGCAAGGAAGCGAACAAGGGCGTCAACCCTGACGAGGTCGTGGCTGTCGGAGCTTCCCTCCAGGCCGGGGTCCTCATGGGAGAGCGTAAAGACGTTCTTCTCATTGACGTCACCCCGCTGAGCCTCGGAATCGAGACCAAGGGCGGAATCATGACCAAGCTCATCGAGCGCAACACGGCCATTCCGACCAAGCGATCAGAGACCTTCACGACCGCCGACGACAACCAGCCCTCCGTGTCGATCCAGGTCTTCCAGGGCGAGCGTGACTTCACGCGCGACAACAAGTCGCTCGGAAACTTCGAACTCACCGGAATCGCCCCAGCTCCTCGCGGTGTCCCGCAGGTCGAGGTCACGTTCGACATCGACGCCAACGGAATCGTCCACGTGTCCGCCAAGGACAAGGGAACGAACAAGGAACAGTCGATGACAATCACCGGCGGTTCCTCGCTCTCGAAGGATGACATCGAGCGCATGGTTCGCGAAGCGGAAGAGCACGCCGCCGAAGACCACGCTCGTCGTGAAACCGCTGAGAAGCGCAACGTCGCCGAACAGATGGCGTACTCGGTCGAGAAACTGCTCGAAGACAATGACGACAAGCTACCCGACGACGTCAAGTCCGAAGTTCGTGCCGACGTCGACGCACTCAAGACGGCGCTCGCGGGTACGGATGACGCCGCGGTGGACGCCGCTGTCGAAAGGCTCCAGGCAAGCCAGGGCAAGCTCGGCGACGCGATCTATGCGAACCAGGGCGACGCCGCGGGGGACGAGACCCCGGAGTCAACCAAGGACGACGAGGACATCATCGACGCCGAGGTTGTCGATGACGAGGAAGACAAAGAAGCCAAAGACGACAAGGACTCCACGAAATAACCATGTCGGACAACGAACAGAACAACGACGAGCACGTTCCCCCCACCGAACCGGTCGAGGACTCTACCGAGGACACGACTGACGAGGCGGGGGAACCCAGCCTCGCGGACGAAGCAGCCGAACAGAACGCCGAGGAACTCCTCGAGTCGATGCTCGGCGAGGTCGAACGCAACCTGGTCGAGGAATACCGCGACCGCGCCGCCCGCGCCGAAGCCGAGCTTGCTAACTTCCGCACTCGCGTCGAACGTGATCGCGCCGCTAACCGCGACGCCGTCATCGCCGAAGTGATTCGCGCTGTCCTTCCCGCGATGGACGACCTCAATCGGGCCGAGTCACACGGAGACCTGGCCGGCAGCCCGCTCGAAATCGTGGCGCAAAAGATCCGTACCGGCTTCGGCCGATTCGGGCTGGCATCGGTTGGCGAGGTCGGCGAAGCGTTCGACCCGAACCGTCACGAAGCAATCGTGAAACTTCCCACCGAGGGCGCAACGAGCGAGACCGTTGCTGACGTCGTCGAGGTGGGCTACACACTCGGGGACCGACTTATTCGACCTGCCAAGGTCGCTGTCGCCGCACCGACGGAATAGTCGAAGGAGGGACGCTATGGCAAGCCAAGACTGGTTCGATAAGGACTTTTATGCCGTTCTCGGCGTCTCGAAGGACGCGTCGGATGCGGAACTGAAAAAGGTCTACCGAAAGTTGGCT
This sequence comes from Microbacteriaceae bacterium, assembly GCA_016463265.1. Lineage (GTDB taxonomy): Bacteria > Actinomycetota > Actinomycetes > Actinomycetales > Microbacteriaceae > MWH-TA3. The sequence goes on from JAEMRP010000006.1 coordinate 12,268, forward strand.
CGACAGTTCCACCCCGATTCGAACCCCGGTGACGCGAAGGCCGAGGCGCGATTCAAGGAAATCAGCGAGGCGTACACCGTCTTGTCCGATTCGGCGTCGCGCCAGGAATACGACCAGATTCGCGCGATGGGTGGTGGTGCGCGTTTCTCGTCGGGCGGCAACGGACCGGGCGGTTTCGACGACGTGTTCGGAAACATATTTGGCGGTGGCGGCCGGACCCGTTTCCAACAGAGCCCCGAGGATATCTTCGGCGGAATGTTCGGTGGCGGCGCAGGTGGATTCACCGGTCAGCAACGCTCGAGTGCCCGAAAGGGTGCCGACCTCACCGCGAACATCACCATCGATTTCCGCACCGCGATTCAGGGCGGCGAGATCTCTCTCGACATTCGCGGCACCAAGCCCCTCCAAATCTCAATCCCCGCTGGCGTCAACGACAAACAAAAGATTCGCGTGCGCAACAAGGGCGAACAATCGATGACGGGCGGAGCCTCCGGCGACCTCGTCATTACCGTCACGGTTCGTGACCACCCGGTCTTCGATCGTGACGGGGACAACCTGCGCGTTGACATTCCGATCACAATCCCCGAAGCGATTCTGGGTGCGACAATCGAGGTCCCGACTCTCGAGGGCGACAGGGTCAAGGTCAAGGTCCCGGCGAACACTCCGAGCGGCCGCGTTCTGCGGGTTCGCGAGCGTGGCGTGACAGTCAAGGGAAAGCGCGGCGATCTGCTCGCGACGATCCTCATCGTCACGCCCGACCTAATTTCGGACAAGACCAAGAAACTTGTCGAGGAATTCAAAACCCTCAACGACGTTCACAGTCCGCGCGAGACGCTCTATGGCAAGGCAAGCCTCTAAGGGAGGAACCGTGTTCACCGAAGACGACCCGATCTTTTCCATCGCCCACGCGGCGGAACTCGCGGCGATGCATCCGCAGACGCTGCGACAATACGATCGGCTCGGGCTCGTGTCACCGGGTAGAACCGCTGGGCGCACCCGTCGCTATTCGATGAGGGACATTGTCCAATTGCGCGAGGTTCAGCGTCTCTCGAACGAAGGGCTCAACCTCGAGGGGATTCGCCGGATCCTTCAACTCGAAAACACCGTCACCGACCTCAATCAGCGTGTTCGCGAGCTCGAATCCCTCCTCGCTGACGCGATGATTGCTCGTCCGGGGAGCCGCGTCTTTGCGGCGGGTAAAGGCGGCGAAGTCGTCTCTCTTCGAGCCGGTACTCGCTCGCAGAAGTCCAATCAGGTCGTCGTATGGCGACCGTTTCCCTGGCGCGACCGCTAGGACCCGAGGAGAAAACCATGGCCAACATGCAAGGTGCCCCTTCCTCGCAGGAAGAACAGAAATCCGCGCTGGAACAGTACGGAGTGAACCTGACGGCGATTGCCCAGACCGGAAAACTCGACCCCGTGATCGGGCGTGACGCCGAGATCCGTCGAATCACCCAAGTGCTTACGCGCCGAACCAAAAATAACCCCGTTCTGATTGGTGAACCGGGCGTTGGAAAGACCGCCGTCGTCGAGGGACTGGCGCAACGCATCATCGCGGGCGATGTCCCCGACAGTCTCAAGGGCAAGGAAATTGTCGCGATTGACCTTGCCGCGCTCGTTGCCGGGGCGAAATACCGTGGCGAATTCGAGGAACGACTCAAGGCCGTTCTCAAGGAAATCGACGAGTCCGACGGTCGCATCATTACGTTCATCGACGAACTGCACAATCTCATGGGTGCGGGCGGTGGTGAAGGATCGATCGCAGCGGCAAACATGCTCAAGCCGATGCTCGCACGAGGCGAACTTCGAATGATCGGCGCAACGACACTTGATGAGTACCGCGAACACATCGAAAAGGACGCGGCACTCGAACGCCGATTCCAACAGGTTTATGTTGGTGAACCCAGCGTCGAAGACACGATTGCGATTCTGCGCGGTCTCAAGGAGCGGTATGAGGCGCACCACCGGGTTGTCATCGCCGACAGCGCGCTCATTGCGGCCGCGATAATGTCGAATCGATACATCACGTCTCGACAACTGCCGGATAAGGCGATTGATCTCATCGACGAGGCGGCGAGCCGACTCAAGATGGAGATCGAATCGTCACCCGTCGAGATCGACGAATTGCGCCGACTGGTCGATCGCCTCACGATCGAAGAACTTGCGCTCAAGAAAGAGAAGGACGACGCGTCTAAGGAGCGTCTCTCGAAACTGCGCGGCGAACTCGACGAGAAGCGGGCGGCACTTGCCGAACTTCAGAAAAGATGGGATTCCGAAAAGGCGTCGCTGCAGGGCGTTGGCGACTTGATGACGAAACTCAACGACGCGCGAATCGAACTTGATCTCGCAATGCGTGAGGGCGACTACGAAAAGGCGTCCAAGGTCAACTACGAGGTCATTCCCGGATTCGAGGCGGCAATCGCGTCAGCAGAATCGGGCGAACAGATCGGCGACCGGATGGTCAACGACCGTGTCACCGAGGAGGACATCGCTGCGGTCGTTGCGGCGTGGACGGGGATACCTGTCGACAAACTCACACAGGGCGAGACCGAAAAACTGCTGAGCCTCGAAAAGGAACTCGCTAAACGACTCGTCGGCCAAGAGGACGCCGTTCGCGCGGTGTCCGACTCGGTTCGCCGCAGTCGCGCAGGGGTCTCGGACCCGAATCGACCGACCGGCTCGTTTCTGTTCCTCGGACCGACCGGTGTCGGCAAGACCGAACTCGCCAAGGCGCTCGCGGACTATCTGTTCGATGACGAGAAGGCCCTGATTCGCGTTGACATGAGCGAATACGGCGAGAAGTTCTCGGTGTCGCGCCTGATTGGCGCCCCTCCCGGCTATGTCGGGTTCGAACAGGGTGGTCAGTTGACCGAGGCCGTTCGTCGCCGCCCGTATTCGGTCGTTCTTCTCGACGAGGTCGAAAAGGCTCATCCCGAGGTGTTCGACCTGCTGTTGCAGGTGTTTGACGACGGTCGGCTGACCGACGGTCAGGGACGAACCGTGGACTTCCGCAACACGATTTTCATCCTCACGTCGAACCTCGGTTCGAACTTCCTCGTCGACCCAGACCTGTCGTGGGAGGATAAGAAGATTGCCGTCAACGAGGCGGTCCGACAGGTGTTCAAACCCGAGTTCGTTAATCGTCTGGACGACATCGTGGTGTTCGCGCCTCTCACGAGCGATGACCTGCAGCGCATCGTCGACATCACCGTCGATCGCCTCGGCGGCCGCCTCGGTGATCGCCGCCTCACTCTTGGCGTCACCCCTGGCGCGCGCATGTGGCTGTCGGAACGCGGGTACGACCCGATCTACGGAGCCCGTCCGCTTCGCCGACTGATGCAACACGAAATAGATGACCGACTCGCCACCGCCCTGATTGCCGGGAACATTTCCGACGGTGATGCGGTTGTGGTTGATGTGGCATCCGATGGCGACTCACTCACCGTTTCCCGCAACATCCCCTAACCCCAAATACACAAAGGACATCATGAGCAAGCGAGCAGTTACCGAGTACCCCATCAACGACGCCCTGGCCAACCGCTGGAGCCCCCGTTCCTTTGACCCGACTACGGTCCTGACCGCAGCGGATTTGGGCCCGGCCTTCGAGGCAGCCCGGTGGGCGCCGTCGTCGAACAACCTTCAGCCGTGGCAGTTCATCGTCGGGTATCGCGGTGACGAGACCTTCGCAAAGATTGTCGAGGACCTCTCGGGGTTCAACGCGGGGTGGGCGCCGGACGCGAGCGCGCTTGTCGTTGCCGTCACGAACACTGTCACCGCGTCCGGTCGGGACAACGCCTATGCGCGTTACGACCTCGGACAGTCGGTCGCGCACTTCACCATCCAGGCAACCGCGGATGGCCACATGACCCACCAGATGGGTGGATTCGATATCGCCGCGCTCACGATCGCACTCGGCGTTTCTGAGCCGTTGGAGATTGTGTCCCTCATCGCCGTTGGGGCGCTCGGAGACCCAAACAAACTTCCCGAGGACCGTCGCGACGCCGAAACCGGTCCGCGCGAGCGCAAGCCTCTGAACGAGGTCGTGCGCTAGTCCGTTGACTTGTCGCTGAGTTCGACTCAGCCGAGCAAGGCCTTGTCGAGGAGTGCGAAGAGCGCCGACTTCATGTCGTCGCGATTCGTGACGGGGAACGTCCACGGAATGGAAACCTCGTTGGTCTCGCCGTTCTTTTCAATCGAGAAAACGCCGTTTGATTCGGTGATGTCGACCAATAGCACGGTCGATTCGAGTTCTGCTCCGGCCAGTTTTTCCGCCATGAATCGCATGTGGTCGGCCATTGATGGGTCGTTCATGTAATCGCACACACCGCGCACATCGTTGGGGTCAAGGGCCATAATTCGTATTCCTTTCGTCGGTTACCAAAACATCGGGCGGTCGTCATTCTCGTCCACTCCGCCGATTTCGACGACGACGGGAACGTGGTCGCTCGGTTGTTCGCCCTTGCGCTGATCGCGGTCGATGAAGGCGTCGGTGACGTTCGCCGCAAACGCGGGCGACCCCAGGATGAAGTCGATGCGCAGACCCTCATTGCGCGGGAAGGACAGGTTTTTGTAGTCCCAATAGGTGTAGCCCTCGGGGACTCGCGGCCGAACGCAGTCGGTCAGTCTCATTGCCTCAAACTTCGCGAATGATTCGCGTTCGACGGGCGAAATGTGGGTCGATAGGCCGGGAACCATTCGCGGGTCACCGCAGTCGTCATCGAACGGAGCGATGTTGAAATCCCCCATGATCGCGAGCTGGTCGAACGTTGTCATTTCCGATGCGGTGGACGTTCGAAGTGCCTCGAGCCAGCGCAACTTGTAATTGAAGTGCGGGTCATCGAGCGACCGCCCGTTCGGGACGTACAAACTCCAGAGGCGAACCCCTTCGACCGTGACGCCGATTGCGCGGGCTTCTAGTGGCGGGTCATCCCCGTCGTGGTCCTTGGCAAACCCGGGCATGCCGTCAAATCCGACGGTGACGTCCGTCATCGGGAGCCTCGAGATGAAGGCGACTCCGTTCCACTGTGACAACCCGTGGCACACGATGTCGTAGCCGGCCGACTCGAGTGCGGCCCGTGGGAACTGGTCGTCCCGGCACTTTGTCTCTTGCAGCGCTAGCACATCAATGTCGCTCGCACCCAGCCAGTCGACGACGCGATCGACTCGGGTTCGAATCGAGTTGATGTTCCAGGTTGCAATGCGCACGAGTGCGAGTTTAGGCGTTCGCTAAGGTTAAGGAATGACCGACGACCGCTCGCAACTCGCGTCCCTCATCAAGGACAACGCGGTTTTTTTCGGCGATTTCACCTTGACGAGCGGCGTGAAGGCGACCTATTACATCGACCTCCGCCGCGTCAGCCTCGACCACCGCGTCGCACCGCTTATCGGTGACGTCATGGTCGAGCTCATCGAGGACATCCCCAACATCGCCGCCGTGGGCGGGCTGACCATGGGCGCCGACCCGATTGCGGCGGCCGTTCTGCACCGGGGTGTACTGAAGGGCCAGAATTACGACGCGTTTGTCGTTCGCAAAGAACCCAAAGAACACGGTCGCGGCAAACAGGTTGAAGGCCCCGATCTCGAGGGCAAGCGTGTCATCGTGCTCGAAGACACGTCGACGACCGGCGGTTCTCCCCTTGCTGCCGCGGCCGCACTGGAAAAGGTGGGCGCGACTGTCGTCGCGATTGCCGTTGTTGTGGACCGAAACACGGGCGCAAAGGAAGTTATCGAGGCCGCCGGCTACGAATATCGAGCGGCGATTTCACTGAGTGATTTGGGGTTGGAATCATGACCGACAAGGACAACGACGACTCTCGGGACGACGTCGACTGGCTCAAAGACGCCTTTGATCGCGCCATCCAGGGCGACAACGGAACAGTCCCCGATGCCGCGCGCCCGGTGGTCAACCCCTTCGCCGGACTGACGCCGACGAGCGACTCAGCACCGGTTGAGCACGTCGTGCCCGTTGAGCCCATCGCTCCGACCACCCCGATATTTCCGCGGGAGTCGGTCGAGATGCCGTCAAACCGACACGACCTTGACCTCGATTTCGAGACCGACGACATGCCTCCGGTCACGTTGTTTGAGCCGGTGATCCCGGTCGATTACTCAATTCCGGCGGTGGCAACCGACTACCCGCCCACGGAGACTCTTGACGCAGTTGATTTGCCGGCGACGGCGGTGCCCGAACTCGTTGCGCCGGTTATACCGGTCGTCACACCGCCCACCCCGTCGGAAGAAACGAGCGGAATCGACTTCATCGGCGCGCTCTTTTCGTCGACCGATACGTCGGCCCCGACGATCCCGATTGTCGCTGCACTGGGAAGTCCTCCCCCCGACACCTCAAGACCAGCTCGAGAACCGAGACCGGCGGACGAGGCGAATTTACGCGGGCGACTGCTGTTAATCGTTGGGGGAATCGTTGTCGTCATCGTTTCGATAGGCGCATTCCTCGCGGGCGGTTTTGTGGCTTCGCCGGCTGCCGCGCCGACCCCAGAGGTCACCGAAGCGCCGGTTGCACCGACGGCTGCTCAGTTGCCGGGCGAATACTCATTCATCGAACTTTTCGGAGGTGAATGCCTTGATCCTTTTGACACCGCGTGGGCCTCGACGTTTAGCGTGGTCGATTGTGCCACCCCGCACTCGGCGCAACTCGTCTACGCCGGCGATCTCGCTGTAGACGGGTCTTACCTGTCCTACCCCGGCGACGATATCGTGGGGAACGCCGCGATGGCGGAATGTTCGCGCAAGGGCGTCCTCAATCTGGCGGGCGCCAATACTTACTCTGACCTGCTCGTTTCGTCGGCTTACCCCATTTCAGCGGAGGCATGGGACTCGGGTGAGACGCGGTATTACTGTTTCGTGAACCTGTCGAGCGGCGACCCCATCGACGGTGATCTCGCCGGCAAACTGATTACTCGGGGCGCGGAGGCAACTCCGGAACCGACCGCGACCCCTTAACGCCGAGCCGCGATTCCATTACCGCGACGGCGGCGTCGGACTGGTCAATCAAGACGACATGGCGACCGAGCTCACGGGCGGCCGCACCCGTGGTCCCGCTTCCCGCGAACGCAT
>JAEMRP010000082.1 GCA_016463265.1 Microbacteriaceae bacterium
GGGGATGACCCAGTCACCGTGGCCGCGAACCTCCGCGACTCATCGAACGGCCTGCTGAGAGTCGTTCTTCCGCGCGACCCCGCCTCCATCGACGGGAAACGTGTCGTTGCCTTCCTCAATGCGTTGTTCCAAGGGTCCGAAAAGTCAATTCGCTTCGTGCCTGCCGAGGTGGCGAATGGTGCAATCGTTACCTTCCATGACGTTCCCACTGACACCATCCAGTCGCTCATGTCTCAACATCGCCTCGACCGTCTGGTATCCGAAATAGCGTTGGATCCTCGCGTGATCACCACCCCGCGCCTTCGTCAGCTCTGCGTCATCGCGGGGCTGGTCGCCACCTCTCGCTTCCCCGTGGCGGCTCGCGGATACACCCGAACGGCTAAAACCTACGAGGACTTTGTTTCGTTCTCGGTCGGAAGTGATTTTACGGTTCTCGCTAATACAGCCGAGTTGCCGTTAACAATCACGAACAACTCCACGACCGACATCACCGTCAACGCACGCGTCAACGCGGTCTCCGGAATTGTCAGCATTCCAACGCCGAACCAGACGATCATGATTCCATCGGGCTCTAGTGCCCAGGTCACGGTCCCGATGATCTCAGTTGCTAACGGGAAAACCTCACTTCGAGCGACACTGACCACAACAAGTGGCATTGTCATCAGCGATCCGGTGTTCATTGAAATCGAGGTCCAAGCAGAGTGGGAGAGCATCACTCTCGTGACATTTATCGCCATTGTTGCGTCGATTATGGGCATCGGAATTGCCCGCACTATTCGTGATCGACGGCGGCGTTCATGACAGATCGAATCGGTCGGTCGTCCATCCTCCTCGCATCGGGCACAATCGTGTCAAGAATCCTCGGATTTGTTAGTGCGGTGGTTCTTGCTCGCACTGTCGGTTTGATTGGTTCCGGCGCCGATGCGTTCGCTCTGGCCAACCAACTTCCCAACAATGTCTATGCGATTGTCGCGGGCGGAGTGCTCAGCGCGGTGTTCGTCCCACAGATTGTCAACGCGCAACTTCACACGGATGGCGGTGCGAAGTTCATCAACCGCTTGCTGACCCTGGGGATGTCTGTGGTTCTGCTCGTTACGGTGATTGCCGTGGCGGCTGCGCCGTTTCTCGTTCGCTTATACACGCAACACACCGCCGACGGTGGGGGTTATGGATTCGGCCCGGCAGAGCTGGCGCTCGCCACCGCGTTCGCGTGGTGGTGTCTTCCCCAAGTCTTCTTTTACGCCGCGTACAGCCTGGTCGGCGAGGTCCTCAACGCAAAGGGCATGTTTGGCCCTTTTACGTGGGCGCCCGCCCTCAATAACATCGTCGCTATCGCGGGAATGCTGTGGTTTGGGCAACACTTCACGGGGAGTGTGTCCGTTGCGGCGGATTGGGACGCGACCGAAGTGGCCACCCTTGCCGGGACAGCCACGCTTGGCGTGGTTGTTCAAGCTCTTGCCCTTTTCGGTTTCCTCGGTCGTGCGTCAATTCGATTTCGACCCGACTTCCACTTTCGCGGCGTTGGACTCGGAACGACAACCAGGTTGGCCGCGTGGACGTTCGGAATGATTGTAGTGACTCAACTCGCGGGGATCGTGCAAAGCAACATTGCGTCACTAGCAACCGCTTACGATGAGCCGGGCCTCGCCGTTCTGCGATTTGGATGGCTCGTCTTTATGCTTCCACATTCGGTGATTACCGTATCCCTTGGAACTGCATACTTCACGCGGATGAGTACTGACGCTCGGGACAAGCGCTGGGATCACCTCCAGTCGGACATTCGGGACTCACTGACGCGCATTTGCTTATTCATGGTCATCAGTAGCGGAGTGTTGTGGTTGACCGCAACCTTCGTCGCCAGCGTGTTCGCGGGCGGCTCGGGAAACGGAATGGCAAACGTCATCGCCTTATTCTCGATCGGGCTCGTTCCGTTCGGGGTGGTCTTCGTTCTGCAGCGAATCTTCTATGCGCTTGAAGACACGCGGACACCGTTCTTTGTGCAACTGGTTCAGTCGGTGGTCTTCACTATCGGCGCGCTGTTTGCGGGCGCCGGGCCGGTTTCCCAGATTGCCAATGGAATCGCGCTGTCGATGAGTGTCTCAATTTTCGTCCAAGCAATCCTGATGGTGATCTTTGTTCGGCGGCGTCTCGGTCGCCTAGGCGGAAAATCCTTGGGGAGCTCGCTGGCTCGCTTTGTGGTTGCTGTCGTCCCCGCGCTCGCTGCCGGGTTCATCGTGCGCGAAGCGTTGCCGCCAGCATCCGCCTCGACCGAACTGTCCATTTTGTGGGCCGTTGTCACTGCCGGTGCGATGGGTGCCGTCTATCTCGCCGTGCTCGTCGTCGTGCGAGACACCTCGGCCCGCGAGTTGTTGGCGTCCCTGCGCCGCCGAGGGAATAAGCGACCCTAAACTCGACTTGAGACTCTTGCTGGAAGGAACACTGTGCGCGACCTCGTCATTATCGGATCTGGCCCGGCCGGATACACCGCTGCCATCTATGCGGCGCGGGCCGACTTGAAACCCCTCGTCATAGCCTCAAGCGTCGAAATGGGTGGCGACCTTATGAAGACGACCGACGTCGACAACTACCCGGGGTTCCCCGAGGGCGTGATGGGCCCCGCCCTCATGATGGACATGCAGGCACAAGCCGAGCGCTTCGGAGCCGAGCTGGTCTTTGACGATGCGACGGCTGTCGAGCTCGATGGTCCGGTAAAGAAAATCACGCTGGGCAACGGCGAAACCATCGAATCGAAGGCTGTCGTTCTATCGATGGGTAGCCAGTATCGTCACCTCGGACTCAACGACGAGAAACGTCTTTCCGGTTTCGGTGTCTCGTGGTGTGCAACCTGCGACGGTGCGTTCTTCCGCAATCGCACGGTTGCCGTTGTTGGCGGCGGAGATTCGGCGATGGAGGAAGCGACGTTCCTGACCAAATTTGCCGACACGGTGTATTTGGTTCATCGGTCCGACCAGTTCCGCGCGTCCCCCGCCATGCTCACTCGTGCGAAGGCTGACCCAAAGATTCAATTTGTCACGAGCGCGTCCGTGACGGGGATTATTGGCGCGGACTCCGTGTCCGGTCTTTCCCTCACAATGTCCGACGGATCGCCGAAAACGCTGGATATCGACGGGCTTTTCATTGCGATCGGTTCTGACCCCCGCACCAGCCTGATCGAGAAACAGGTGACACTCACCGAGACCGGTAACGTCGCAGTCGATGGACGCTCGTCGCGAACCAACATCGCGGGCGTCTTCGCAGCGGGCGATTTGATTGACCCCACCTATCGTCAGGCCGTTGTAGCCGCAGGTTCAGGCGCAGTGGCCGCGATGGACGCGCAGCACTTTATCGAGTCCGGCGCAAACTAGTCGGCTAGAATTAAGTCTCAAACGATAGGAAAATCATGAGTGCTCGCGATGTAACAGATGCAACCTTTGACGCTGAGGTGTTGCGCAACGACAAGCCCGTGATTGTTGACTTCTGGGCACCCTGGTGTGGTCCGTGCCGCACGGTGTCCCCCATTCTCGACGCCATCGCCGAGGCACACGCCGACAAGATCGACATCGTCAAGCTGAACGTTGACGAATTCCCCGACCTCGCCATCGAATACAACATTCTCGGAATCCCCGCGATGAAGGTCTTCAAGGGCGGAGAGGTTATCAAGAGCATCGTAGGCGCTAAGCCGCGGCCCGCTCTCGAACAGGACCTCGCCGAGTTCCTCGCCTAGGCGCGTCTCACGTTCTGTCACGCTGTCGGTGACAGAAATCCCGCCGGCTCGTCCACCGGCTCGCATCATTAGTCGTTTGCCGAAACTCCGAGTGCGCCCGCAATTCGATTGAGGTCAGCGACGGTGGCAAAGTCAATCGTGATGGTGCCGTGCGTTCTGCCCACGGCAATCTTGACGCGGGTATCGAGCTTGTCTCCCAGCTTGCTCGCGATAGCCTCGAGGTGGTCGCGTCGGGTGCCCGGCTTGGGTATCGCTTTGTCGGGTTTGGGTTTGACGTTTCCAAGTGACACCGCGGCGGCTTCGGCGGCTCTAACCGAGAGTTCCTCATTGACGATCTTGGTCGCCAATCGTTCTTGGGCGGCAGCATCTGTCACGGACAGAATCGCACGGGCGTGACCGGCTGACAGGACTCCCGCGGCGACTCGCTGCTGAACCTTAATTGGGAGCCTAAGGAGTCGAAGGGTATTGGTTACCTGGGGACGCGAGCGCCCGATTCGCTTGGCGAGCTCGTCCTGCGTGATTCCAAAATCCGACAACAGCTGTTGATAGGCCGACGCTTCTTCGAGCGCGTTGAGATTTGCCCTGTGAAGGTTTTCGAGCAGAGCATCACGCAACATGTCCGCGTCTTTCGTGTCACGAATGACCGCGGGAATCTCCGTGAGACCGACGGCCTTGGCTGCCCGGAGCCGCCGTTCCCCCATGACGAGTTCGTATGTGGCGTTGGTTCCCGTTCCGCTGAGTGGTCGAACGACAATGGGTTGGAGCACGCCGAATTCACGAATGGAGTGTTCGAGCTCGGCCAGTTCTTCTGGGCGGAACTCCGTTCGCGGCTGGGCGGAATTCGGGATTACATTGTTGGGGTTAATCAGTTGATATCGTGCGCCAGGAACATCTCGACTCGCTCCGGTACCGTCCTGCGGGAAAAATACGTCCACACCGCGATCTGAGACGCTCGCTCCTCCGGTGGGGATCAGCGCGCCGATACCGCGGCCCAATCCGGTTCGCTTTTCGGCCATATCAATACACTCCTCGTTCGGCAAACTCGATGGCCGCTTCGCGGTATGCGATCGATCCAACCGAATCGTAGTCATAGTCAATTAC
>JAEMRP010000083.1:0-3090 GCA_016463265.1 Microbacteriaceae bacterium
TCCCGACCATCATCATCGGGTCGTTCGTCGCTCGAAAGGTTCGCCCCCGCGGAATTCAGCTTGCTCTCGCGAGCGTTCTACTGTTCGTCGGTGTCAGCACCATTTTCCCGTTTGTGGCGCACTAGTCCCAGTTGCCGTCGGCCGGCGCTGCACCGACTCGGTGACCGACGTCACAACCGCGGATCATGTCCATGTCGTCGGCGCTAATCGCGAAGTCAAAGATTGCGAAGTTTTCGACAAGACGTTCCTGGTGCGAGGTCTTTGGAAAAATGATGAGCCCCTCTTGGATGTGCCAGCGCAAAACCACTTGGGCGATCGTCTTGTTGTAACGCGCCGCTAGATTCGCGAGCGCAGGGATTTCAGCCCCCAAGTCAACCGACCCGTGCCCCAGCGGACCCCACGACTCAGTCGCGATACCGCGCTGAGCGTGTTCGGCACGCAGGTCCTTTTGTTGGAAGAGCGGGTGCAGTTCGACCTGGTTCAAGACGGGAACGATGTCGCTCACCGCGGCGATTGCGTCAAGGTGTTCTGGCTCGAAGTTGCTCACGCCAATCGACGTCGTGAGACCGTCCTGCTGTAGAACCTCGAGTTGCTTCCAGGCTTCGACGTAGGTCCCGCGCTGCGGAGCCGGCCAGTGAATGAGGTACAGGTCGACGTGTTCAAGGCCGAGACGGTCGAGCGAGGAACTAATCGCATCGCGCGCTTTGGGCTGGTCGCCGTTCCACAACTTCGTCGTGATGTACAGGTCGTCGCGCGGGATTCCGCTCTCGCGAATCGCGCGACCAACTCCCTTTTCGTTCTTGTAAATGCGGGCGGTGTCGATGTGACGGTAACCAACGGCGAACGCCTCGGCTGTGACACGATACGCGTCGTCATCGTCCAATCGGTAAGTGCCGAGTCCCAACTGGGGAATGCTCGTGCCGTCGTTCAGAGAGATGGAGTTAACAGGAAACGTCATGCCCCCAGTTTACTGAGGGCATGACGTTGTGGGTCCTGTTAGGAGGCTTTCGCCGTGGCGCCCGAGTTGACCTCGTACGAGGTGTTGGTCGATTCGAAGAAGTTGACCAACTGCAGCGTGTCATTGGCGGCAGCCATCCACTTGGCCGGGTTCGACACCTTGTAGTGTGCTTCGAATCCGAGCTCTTCGAGACGACGGTCGGCCATGTGCTTGGTGTACTGCGTGATGTATTCCGCGTTGAGACCGAGGATTCCGTTGGGGATCATGGCCTTGTTGTATTCCTCTTCCATCACAACGGAATCCAGAATCATCTGCTTGATTTCGGCAGCAAATTCTTCCGTCGCAATGTCCGGGTTCTCTTCCAACACCGTCAGGATGAGGTTGATTCCGAACTTGAGGTGGAGCGACTCGTCGCGAACAATCCAGTCAACGAGTGATCCGAAGTTACGCAGCAGGTTGCGCTGACGGAACGACAGGGCGACCATGAATCCGGTGTAGAACCAGATGCCTTCCATGATGACCGAGTACGCAACGAGGTTGCGGACGAAGTCTTGCTTGCCCTCGGTGGTGGTGATGTCGAGGCTTCGTTCGGCCATGCGCTTGATGAACTTGACCTCGAACTCTTCTTTCGCGGCAATCGCTGGGTGATCGACGTGCTGCGCGTAGATTTTTTCACGGTCTACGGGGAACGTCTCGAGGATGTACTCGAACGACATGCAGTGGTTTGCTTCTTCCCACATCTGCTTGGCGAGGTAGAGGTGCGCCTCGGCAGCGTTGAGGTAGGGGTAGACGCCAAACGCCAGTGCCTTGTTGACGATCAGTTCCGAGGGGTTGAAGAACGACATGAGGAACGTGATGGCTTGCCGTTCTTCATCGGTCATCTTCTTGAAGTCGGCGATGTCTTCGCCGAGCTGGATTTCGTTCGGGAACCACGTGTTCGCAACGGCCTGGTTGTACAGGTCCATCGCCCACTGGTATCGAACGGGCTTGAGCAAAAGTCCGTCTTGAATTCCTGTTCCGAGAATTCCCATAATTACTCCTAAGTGTTGTTGTGAACGTTGTGTGTGCGGGCTTAGCCGCGGGTGGTTGTTACTGGCAGGATTCGCACTGGAGAAGATCCATGGGATCTACCGGTACCGAATACTCTCCTACGTTGGATTCGAGCGGATTCATGATTCACCGCCCGTCGACGACGATCCACCGAAGCCGAAGCCTCGTCGGGGTGCGCCAGCCGCAACGGGTTCTGCTGCGGGTGACGGGGCTCCGGCGCTAGAGCCAAAGCCTTTCTTGCTTCCATCGCCAATCGACTCGGCCTTGTTGACCTTGACTGTCGACTGTTCCGCGGTGTGACGCGGTTTCATGTGCAAGTAGTAGGTGGTCTTGACGCCACGGTTCCAGGCACCCGTGTAGATATCGACCATTTCGTCGATGTCGCGGGTCTCGAGGTACATGTTGCGGCTGATGGCCTGGTCGATCCATTTCTGGGCTCGACCCGCGACCTCGAGGAACGAGTTGGGGTCGAGCTGGAAGCTGGTCTTGTAGATCGCCTTGATGTCATCCGGAATCGAGGCAATGCTTTGGATGTCCCCTTGCGAACGGAGGATGTCCTCGCGAACCGACTCCCACAGACCTCGATCCGAGAGCGCCTCAACGAGGTTGCGGTTGACTTCGAGGAACTTTCCGCTCGAGGTCGAGCGCGAGAAGATCTGTGAGAACTGCGGGTCAAGACCGGGGGTCGTGCCGGCGACGAGACCGATGGACGCCGTGGGGGCAATGGCCATGAGGGTCGCATTACGGATTCCACCCTTGACCTTGACGCGAAGTGCATCCCAGTCGAGGCGAGTTTTGCGCGAGATGTCGATTGCGACGCCGCGGTCCTTCTCTGCCAGGTCTATTGAGTCGAAGGGCACGAGTCCCTGCGACCAACGCGAACCCTCGAAGTGGTCGTACGAGCCGCGCTCACGAGCGAGGTTTGCCGACTCGTCGATTGCCGAGTACGAGATGTGCTCGGTGATTTCGTCGATGAGGTCGTAGGCCGCTTCGCTGTCGTACGAGATGCCGAGGCGCTCACAAATGTCGGCGAAACCCATGATGCCGAGCCCGACCGCGCGGTTTTCCTTGTTCGCCTTGTC
>JAEMRP010000083.1:3190-4819 GCA_016463265.1 Microbacteriaceae bacterium
GCACGAAGGTTGATCGTGTCTTTCCACGTCAACCACGGGTGCGACGACGACTGCAACGAGATGAGGATCTGCTTGAACTGCTCGCGCGCCGAGATTTTCTTGAAGAGGTTCATCTCTCCGTTTTCGGCCATCGTGATGTATTCGGCGTAACGCTTCGAGAACGCCGCGCCATACAGTTCGTTGAGGTCCATGACCTCCAGCGGGTCAAACAAGTACCAGTCATCGTCGTTCTGGGCGCGCTTCATGAACTCGTCCGAGATCCAGACGGCGGTGTTCGCGGTGCGCGTGCGGCGGTAGGGGTCACCGGAGTTCTGACGGAGGTCAAGGAACTCGGGGAAATCGAGGTGCCAGTTCTCCATGTAGAAGCAGAGTGCGCCAAACTTCTTGCCGCCGCGTGAAATCGCGCGGAGGACCGAGTCGATGGTGTGCATGAACGGAATCGGTCCCGTCGACACGGTGTTGTTCGAACGGATGGGTGATCCCTGAGCGCGGAGCTTGGTGACCGAGAGTCCGATTCCGCCCGTTCCCTTCGTGAGCCACATCACGTCGCGCGTGGTCTTGGCGATGTGTTCGATGTCGTCCTGCATTTCGAGGACGAAGCAGTTCGCGAGCTGCGGGTACGACGTGCCCGCGTTGACGAGGGTCGAGCCGGCGGCCAGGTATTCGAGCGTCGACATCTTGCGGTAGAAACGCAACGCGACCTCGGTGGGGTTCGCTTCGTTGAGCGACAGGCCCATGGCGATACGCATCCAGAAATACTGCGGGACCTCGAGCGGGTCGCCGTTGCGTCCCTTCACTCCGTATCGGTTGTTGAGCGTAACCACTCCGATGTACTTGAGTAAATCGTCGTTCGCGGGTTCGAGCGCCGCCGCAAGCACGTCGAAATCGAACATTTCGATCAAGCGCGAATCGAGAAGACCTTCCTCGACTCCGCGACGCACGTTCGCCTCGAAGTGTTCGGCGTGCAGCTTCTTGAGTTCTTCTTTCGACGAGTAGTCCCCAAGGACGTTCTTGTAGATGGTCTTCAACAGGAGGCGTGCGGCGATGATGTCAAATCCGGGGTAGTCCTTCACGTTTTGAAGGGCGACCTGGATAACGGCTTCGTCGAGTTGCTGGGACGTAATTCCGTCGAACAACGTCAGTTCGAGTTCGGTACCAAGTTGTGTGACCCAGGCAAGTTTGTCAGGGAATCCTTCGGCCGCGTCTTCGATCGCGAGGTTGATTTTGTTCGCGTCGTAGTTTTCGCGAGTTCCGTCTCGCTTGACAACCGTGATGTTCATCGGATTGCGTCCCTTCAGTGCCTTAAATGTGCCGTCAAACGGCTAAATTGCGTCAATCGTATGATGGAAGTGTCTGGAGTGAAAACACTACATCTATGTGTTGCGTTTAGGCAAGAGCCCCATATGTTGTGGCGTGTCGTACACAATTGGGGATAACTTGTCCACGCTTTCCACAGGTTAGGTCGTACCTCGGACGCATAAAGGGTGCGCTTCCCACAAACGCAATGATTGCCGTCCGAATGCCCCATAGAGTTGACAGTATGAAGCGCTACGGGCAGTTATTGAGTACCCCGGGAGTAATCCCCGTCGTTCTCTCTCAACTCCTCGCCCGCTTTCCCGGCGGAATGCT
>JAEMRP010000084.1 GCA_016463265.1 Microbacteriaceae bacterium
GAGGCTGAGCCCCTTCGACAGCCACGCGCCTCCGAGAACGACCGCTGCGTAGGCGTAGAGCGGCAACAGCCACCACCAGTTCAGTGTCGAGGCGAGCCCGACCACGGCGGCGATTGAGGCGAGAACGAACGTGGGCGGGACAAGGTATTTCACGCGAGTGCGCTTCGGGTTCGCGAGCAAAATGAAGGCGCGGAACGTGCCCGTCGTGAGGAACTGACGCGCGAGCGAGACGATGTCGCGGCGTGGGTAGTAGCCGACCTTGAGCCTCGGGTCAAACCACACGACCTTGCCGCTCTCGCGAAGACGAGCGTTCAGTTCCCAGTCCTGTCCGCGAACGAGCAACTCGTTGAAACCGCCGACCGCGAGAACATCCTCGCGACGGAAAACCCCGAGGTACACCGTGTCGGCCGGACCCGCAACACCGCCCGTGTGAATCGGACCGCCGCCCAACCCGATGAAGTTCCCGTAGGCCCACGCAACGGCTTTCTGGATCGATGAGTGACCGCGCGCCTCCATGATTCCCCCGACATTTGTCGCGCCCGTATCCTGCAAAATCGACACGGCCAATTTCGCGTAGCCGGGTTCGAGCTCGGAGTGGGCATCGACTCGGAAAATCACGTCAGCGTTCGTCGACAACATCGCGATGTTCAACGCGGCGGGCGTGCTGCCCGACGGATTGTCAACGATGATGAGCGGGAACTCGTCGGCGAGTTCGTTCGCGGTCTCTCGGGTCTTGTCCTCAGACGGACCAATGGCTACGACAATCTGCGTGCCCTTGGGATTCTTTTGCGCGACGATGCTCTCGACCGCAGTGCGCAGGTAACGCGCATCGTTGCGAACCGGCATGACATACGCGATGGACAGCGCTTTCGCGCCACGCTTCGCCGTCGTCATGAACGCGAGTCTATCGCTCCCAGTGTGATGGCTACTCGGACTGCGGCACGCGCCTCGCGGCGCCGACCGACGGTGTCTAGCGTCAATCCGTGAATGAGCGCGGCCTGCCACGTGTCGGGAATCGGGGTCGCGAGAAGGGCGTCGACGGCGTCTCGATCGCGGCGGTTGATGACCGGAACCTGCGGTTCGCCGTTCTCTGCCGTGTACCTAGTGAGCAGCCGGCCGGCCTGGCGGCCGAACACAAGTTCACGGACCAACGACCACATGCCAATGACGGGTGCCACAAAGAGCGCGAGCCCGTAGACGAGAGTCAGCGGCTGACTCGAGGCGACCAGCAGCGCGGCCTGATACGCGGCAAACACGATGTACAGAACGAGCAGTGCCGACATCACGGCGACTCCAATAATCGTGCGGGTTGTCTTCATCCCTCCAGCCTATTCTTGCGGCGCGCCCGCCTGTGCCATCCGGCGAATTAGGTGAGGAGGCGCGGGCGCGGGGCTACGCGGTGAGGAAAGCGAAGGTGTCAGGCGAAATGTCCCCGACAGCCGAGATGCTCATGGGCTCGGCGATGAGAGTGTGCGCGAGCGCGGTGACGGATTCGCTCGAGACGGCGGCGAGCAGACGCTCGGCCTCGTCGAGGTCACGATATTCACCAAGGAATTCCGATCGTGCCAGACGGTTCATGCGCGAATCGGTCGATTCGAGCGACAACGTCGACGACCCAAGGATCTGCCCGCGAGCCCGGTTCATCTCGGCGTCGGTGACCGACGTCATCGATTCGAGGCCGTCGCGCATTAATCGCGCGACTTCCGCTACCGCGTGTGGTGCGCACCCGGCGGCGATACCGACGGCACCGGCGTCGGAGTACATCACGGGGAACGCGTCGACCGAATACGCGAGCCCGCGCTTCTCGCGAATCTCTTGGAACAACCGTGACGATGAGCCGCCACCCAAAATCGATGTCAACACGTTGAGGTCGTTGCGACGTGGGTCGCTCGCGACAACCCCAGGGATGCCCATCATGACGACCACTTGCTCGAGCGGTCGATTGGTCACGAGAACGTCGTGTCGATCCGCAATCGCAACCTCGACTTGGGAGCGTCGCGCTTCCGGCGTACCGTCATCGAGTGTCCAACTCACGAGCGATTCGAGAACCATCGCGACCAAGTCGTCGTGGGACACATCCCCCGCGGCCGTCACAATCAGGTCGCGCGGCTGATAACGGTCGGCGTAGTGCTCGACAACCGAATCACGCAGCGCGCTTTCGATGTCCGCAACGGTTCCGCCGATAGGACGCGCCAGCGGCGAGTCCCCGAATACGGCGGTGAAGAACTGCTCGGCACACACGTCGTCGGGATCGTCGGCCGCCATGGCCAATTCCTCGAGGATGACGGTGCGTTCCGTCTCGAAGTCGTCGGGGCGAAGCAACGAGTTCGACACCTGGTCCCCCAGAACTCGAACGGCGGTCGCCAAATCCTTTGACCGCACCCGCGCCAGGTAACACGTGTTTTCTTTTGCGGTGAGCGCGTTGTGAAACGCACCCATCGCGTCGAACGTTTCGGAAATCGTGAACGCATCGCGCGTGCTCGTCCCCTTGAACAAGAGGTGCTCGAGAAAGTGGGTCGACCCGTGGTGACCGGCGTCCTCGTCGCGCGAGCCGGCGCCGATCCAGAAACCGATGGTCACCGACCGAGACCCCGGCACGCGCTCGGTTAGAACGCGCAGGCCGCTCGAGTGGACGGTACGGCGAACCTCGCAGTCGCCAGTCGAGGTAAAGGAAACAAAGGGTTCGGTGAGAGGAAGTTCGATATGCGCCATGAGACTTTGAGCCTACACAGCGCCGCCCAATGAAAAACGGGGACGAGTCGAAGCTCGCCCCCGCCTTTACTGAACGACTACTTGTCGCGGAATTCAGCCTTCGCGAATTCCTTGTCATCTTCTGCCGACTTGATACGTGCGATCGAGAAGATCATGAGACCGAAGAGACACTTCGCGAGGATGTCCGCGATGGTGTATCCGACCTCACGTGCAACGAATGCCGACGGGTCGAAGCTGTCAGCGCTCATGCCCAAGAGATACGTGATGGGGTAAACGCCCCACGTTGCAAGGAGGAGGAGGCGAAGAAGAGAAATCTTCTTGCGGACCTCAGCCGACTGCTTCGCGAGGCTCTTGCCGAGTTCAACGAACAAGACGAAGAGGATGTAGAGGAAGGGGATTGTCGAGAGGACCAACCATACTTCCGGACCCCAACCGAAGAGGTCGATCTTTGCGTCTCCCGGGTATCCGAGAAGAATCATCGCTGCGGCGGCAGGCACCAAGCGGTTCAACAGTGAACGCTGGACTGCAATCGCAAGACCAATCACGGCAACCGTCTCGACGAGGAGAAGCGGCACAGTGAGGAGCCAGTCGACGTAACGGTAACCAACGTTGTACGCGTCGGCGTTGTTCTCTGCGGTTCCTGCAAACGCGTGGTTGAACGAGTCAAACATGCGGAAGTAGTGGTACGCAGCAATCGACGTAACGGTTGCCGACACCATAACCGCCATGCGGTAGCGGGGGGCGACGCGCTCGCGTGCGATGAAAAGGAAGATCGAGGTGAACAGCATGCTCGCAATACCCAGCGAGAACATGTTGTAAACCAAATTGAATTGATTGTTGTCTAACAGACCGGACAGCGTGTTCACACGAAGCCTTTCGGTTCAAAACGGGCTGAACACTCGTGGCATCCATCCCATCGGGAAGTCTCCCTAACACGGGAACCATTCCCCGTGCGCTACGTACACTACTACTTTCTCGCCGAAAATTCACTTACAAACGGCAACAAAAAGCGGGGGCAAGCCGAAGCCCGCCCCCGCAATTCGTGGAGATTTACTCGGCGTCGGCCTCAGCCGCGTCCGAGCCACCGTCTTCGCCCTCGACAACGGGAACAAGCGAGAGCTTGCCGCGGTCGTCAATCTTGGCGATTTCGACGAGGACCTTCTGTCCGACCGAGAGCACGTCTTCCGCGTTCTCGACGCGCTTGCCACCCGAGAGCTTGCGCAGCTCTGAGATGTGCAGCAGTCCGTCTTTACCGGGCATGAGCGACACGAATGCACCGAACGCCGCGATCTTGACGACGGTTCCGAGGAACTGTTCGCCAACTTCGGGGTTGATGGGGTTCGCGATCTGGTTGACGCGATCACGCGCCGCCTCTGCGGACGGGCCGTCGTTCGAGCCGATGTAGACGGTTCCGTCTTCTTCGATCGAAATCTGGGCTCCGGTCTCGTCCTGGATCGAGTTGATCGTCTTGCCCTTCGGTCCGATGAGTTCACCGATCTTGTCGACGGGGATCTGGACCGAGATCACGCGAGGCGCGGTCGGTGCCATTTCGTCTGGGCCGTCGATGGCCTCGTTGAGGACCTCGAGGATTTCGAGTCGGGCAACCTTAGCCTGGGTCAACGCGCTGGTGAGGACCGATGCCGGGATTCCGTCGAGCTTGGTGTCGAGCTGAATCGCGGTGATGAAGTCCTTCGTTCCGGCGACCTTGAAGTCCATGTCGCCGAGGGCGTCTTCTGCACCGAGGATGTCAGTCAGTGCGGCGTAACGGGTTTCGCCGTCGACCTGGTCAGAGACCAGACCCATGGCGATTCCGGCGACGGGCGCACGAAGCGGCACACCGGCGTTGAGCAGCGACAGCGTCGATGCACACACCGAACCCATCGAGGTGGAGCCGTTCGACGAGAGCGCCTCGGACACCTGACGGATTGCGTAGGGGAATTCCTCGCGGCTCGGCAGAACCGGAACGAGCGCGCGCTCGGCGAGGAAGCCGTGACCGATCTCGCGTCGCTTCGGTGAACCAACGCGACCGGTTTCACCAGTCGAGTAGGGCGGGAAGTTGTAGTGGTGCATGTAGCGCT
>JAEMRP010000085.1:0-1352 GCA_016463265.1 Microbacteriaceae bacterium
CAATGGAGTAGGGCGGAGACGACTCGCCGAAATAAATTCGGGGTTCGTAGGTGCCCAGCGCACCGGAAACAGGAATCCCCGACTCGAGGAACGTCGGTTGGCCGTCGGCGTTGCGCTCGTTTCCGTAGGCTGCGACGATTCCGTAGCCGTGGGTATAGACGATGTGGTCGTTGTACCACGTGGTTGACGATTGTCCGCTGAGGTCCAGTTCGCGAAGAGCGAGAACCGTGTCCTGCATCGTGCCATCAATCAGGTATCGATCGACATCGAGGTGCTCGGGGAACTTGTAATACTGACGGAACTGTTCGAGCTGCGCAAACGCATCCGAAACAAGGCCGGGGTCAATGATGCGAATGTTTGACGTGGTTTCGGCATCGGCGCGGAGAGCACCCGGCTCCGCGGTCGTCGTCGCGTCATAGAGAACCTCGGTGACCTTGTCTAAACCGAATCCCGCACGCGTTCCATCAATGTTCCGCTGGATGTATTCGGCTTCGAGGGTTCGAGCGCTGGGGTCAACCTGGAATCTCTGCACGATCCACGGGTAGACGCCGCCGATGACGATGGTGGCAACGATGAGCATGGCGCCACCAAGGATAGGGAGACGCCAGCGCCCGATAAATGCGGTCACTAGAAAAAACAACGCAACGAGCACAGCGATGCCCGCGAGAATTTGATGTCCGGGAATTGTTGCGGTGGCCTCGGTGAATCCGGCTCCAGCTGCGAGAAAGCCCTCGGAGGGCGACACCAGAGTGACGTACTGATTGATCCAGAGGTTTGCCCCCTGAATCAGCACGTACAGTGCGCCAAGAATGGCGATTTGGGCGCGGAACGGCTTCGAGACAATGACCTCGCGGTTCGACGAGATGCGAACCCCGCCATAGAGGAAACCGGCGGCAGCACCTGCGAGAAGGGAAACGAGGAGCGCCCCCTCCACCTGGCCGACGACAAACTGATACATCGGAAGGTCATAGACGTAGAAAGACACATCAAGCCCGAACTGCGGGTCGGTCTGACCAAACGGGGTTTTGTTGAGCCACTGCACCACGATGGGCCAGTTGCTTGCCGCCGCAATACCGGCGAACACACCGACAACCAGCGGTCCGAGGTGCATGACGAGTTTGCGAATCGGCTCAACGGCGAGGCGGTAGCGTTCCGCACCCTCCGACAATCGAACCGTCAGCGGACGCGTTCGATATGCGATGTTGAGGCTCAGCCACAGCGGAATCGACATGAGGAAAAAAGTGGAAACTCCAATGATTCCGAGAGCGATCCACTGGGTAAACAGAACTGAGGTGAACCCGGCCTGGTCGTACCAGAGGACATCAACCCACACGCCCGCGAAGGTCACGAAT
>JAEMRP010000085.1:1452-4742 GCA_016463265.1 Microbacteriaceae bacterium
CCCGGCCTGGTCGTACCAGAGGACATCAACCCACACGCCCGCGAAGGTCACGAATGCGGCAACTAGAGCGAGAAGAACACTTATGGCAACGATGAGGGGGGAACGCTGACGAAGCGAAGAGGGAACGGTCACGGGATAAACTCCTTTGTCCATAAAAGTGTACCCGCGACTCGCGGAGTACTAGTCTGCAGAGCAATGGGGAAGTGCGGTCGTGCCCGATTGTGTCGAGATTGCGTGAAGCGCGGCCATCGCATCATCGAGTGTTGATACGGAAACTTCGCGGAGACCATCGGGAATGTGACCAAAGAGCGCCCCGCAGTTTTCGGCCGGAACCAGCATCCAGGTTGCGCCGGAATTGCGGGCGCCGAAGGCCTTTTGCACGATGCCGCCGATGGGGCCAACCATGCCGTCCGCCGAGATTTCTCCCGTTCCTGCGACGTTTGCCCCGCCGTTGAGCGACCCCGGCGTGATGGTGTCGATGATGCCCAGTGCGAACATCATGCCCGCGCTCGAGCCGCCGACGTCCGCAAGAGAAATGTCGACATCGAAGGGGAATCGGTAATTGCCGCCAGCCAGAATTCCGATCACCGGAGTGGTGCCATCGTGCTCAGATGCCACAATGCCGACGGTCAATGTCACGGTCGCACCATTTCGCTCAACGACCAGTTCGATTGAATTGCCGATTCCCGCTGAGTTGATGACGGCGCGAAAGTCAGACACGTTTTCAATGGGAACGCCATCCGCCGCTTTGACAATGTCCCCCGGCTCAACCAGTTTCTCGGCCGGATAACCCGGGGTCGCTTCGGCGACAACAATCTCGGATTCGAAGGGGATTCCCTGATTCGTCAGCGCGGCCGCAATCGCTTCCTGTTGCGAATTGTCCATCTGGATCTTGGCGGCGTTGGCCGAGTCTGTTCGCGTCGTTCCCTCGGGGTACAGCGATTGCATCGGGAGCACCGCGTAATCGGGTCGCATCCAAGCGGCGGCAACCTCAAACCACGTGGGGTGAGAATCGGGTGATCCGTGAATGTACACCGTCAGCATCGAGAGTTCACCCTCGGTTGGATAGGTGGAAGTGCCCGACACCGTGATGAGGGCCGTTTCCTTGCCGTCGGCATCCTCGACGGACCCCAGCGTGTTGTACACCGGGCCCGGCGTTTCGATGACGTACGGTGCCGGCACCGAGGCAAGGCCTAGTGTGCCAATGACACTCAATGCCATTAGCGTCACGCCCCAGCCGGCGCGACTCAAGCGCGGTCGACGCGGAACGGTATCACCCGAGGATGCAGTCACATATTCCAGACTAGGTCACGGATCGAGCAGGTACGGTTGTTGACATGGCTGATGACGGCTCTGATGAATTCCAGGAGATGCTGCGCAAGTTCCTCGAGAACGGTGAGCACTTTGATATCGCGGAACTCGCCAAAGCGGCTGGGCTTCCGGGCGACGCAGCGACCATCGAAAAAATGTTGACGCAGTTACACGAAGCCCTGTCCCACGGCAATGAAGGCATCACCGAGCAGATGGTTCGGGACACCGCAACGAAGGTGGCAAACCAACAGGCGGAGACGGTCAGCGAAGCGACCGTGGCAGCGGCCGAAAGCGCCCTCCACCTGGCGTCCTTGTGGTTGGACGAAGCGACCTCGATTTCCCCGCTCACCGTGAGCCCGTCGACCATGACCCGTGGCGAATGGGCGCGGGCCACGATTCCCGTATGGATTCAGATTTCTGAGCCCGTCGCTAAGTCGATTTCAACCGCCGGTGAGAGGGCGTTGGGCGACAGTATCCCCGAAGGCGAATCCGCCACGGCAGCCGGCGCATTTGCCGCCTTGCGGCGACTCGGTGGCACGCTGTTTTCGTTGCAGCTCGGCCAAATCATCGGCCAGTTGTCCGGTGAGGTTCTCTCTGGCGGTGACATCGGAATTCCGCTCCTCGATGGCATCCTCGAACACGAGTTGCGCGCGGTTCTGATTCCGCAGAACATCACCGCATTCGCCGAAGGTCTCGACATCCCGCTGGACGACGTCATGCTCTACCTCGCAATCCGAGAGATTGCCCACGCCCGCCTGTTCAAGCACTCCAAGTGGCTCAAGTTGGGACTCGTCGCGAGTATCACTGATTACGCGAACGGAATTTCTATCAATGCCGAGAGCATGCGTGATGCGATGAGCGACATTGACTTGACGGACGCCGAGGCGCTTCGACGCCTCGTGAGCGACGGGTCGCTCATTCCGCCCAAAACGGACGACCAGGTCATCGCCCTGACTCGAATCGAAACTCTACTTGCACTGATCGAGGGGTGGGTCGATGTCGTTGCCGACAACGCCGCCCACCGTCTGCCGAGTCGCAACGCGATCGCGGAAATGGTTCGCCGCCATCGCGCCGTCGGACGACCCGGAGAAAAAGCACTCGCGGGTCTGATTGGAATCGATGCCCGTCCACGGCGCTTGCGCGAAGCGGCGTCGATGTGGCACGCGCTCGATGCGGCCGTTTCACCCGAACAACGGGACAGCGTCTGGGCTCACCCCGACGTCATGCCGACCGGTGACGACATTGACGACCCGGCTGCTCTGATTTCTCGACTGTCGGGGAATGTTCAACCCCCCGACGCCATGGACGATGCAATCCGGAAGTTGATCGACGACGACGGGACTGTGGAGGGGGACTGACGACGTGTGGCGTGGTGTGGGAGCATGCCACCGTGTTCATTCGCATCGACCCGTCGATTCCGGTCGTGTGGCGCGATTCCGAAACGGTGCAGTTGGGGCTCGACCCTGAATACACGCGTCTCGGCCCGCTTGACCTGACCCGTGCCCGAGGAGTCGCCGAATTGGTGCGGGGAACGAGTTTGGCGCGCCTTGCGTCGATTGTCGGCGGTGAACACGCCGCCCGAGCACTCATTGATTCGTGCGGTGCCGTGTTTCATCGCACACCTCGAGTCACTCTGCCGCGCCTCGCCGTGGTGGGAGTTGCCCCGGCAACCGACACAATCGCGCGAACCTGGGTCGGGTCGACTCAATCGACGGTTGTCGCGGGGTCCAGTGCGGACATCACGGCGGTGAACGTCGACTTCGTTGTGCTCGTGAGTCATTTCGTGGTTTCCCCCATCGACGTCCAGCCCTGGCTTGGTCGGGATATCGCCCACTGCGCGATAGTGTTCGGCGAATCGAGTGTGCGCGTCGGTCCCGTCGTTCTTCCCGGAGAGACGGCGTGCATTCGCTGTGTCGAGTTGGCGCACATTGACGATGATCCGTCATGGTCCGCTGTCGCCCCCCAAATGTGGCGTCGGA
>JAEMRP010000086.1:0-2501 GCA_016463265.1 Microbacteriaceae bacterium
GTCACGATGAAGTGGTGGAACGACCTCTGGCTCAACGAATCATTCGCCGAATGGGCATCGACGATTGCAACTGCGGAAGCGACCGAGTGGACGCACGCGTGGGCAACGTTCCAGGTATCCGAGAAATCGTGGGCGTATCGCCAAGACCAATTGCCGTCGACTCACCCCATCGTGGCGACCATCAACGACCTCGAGGACGTCCAAATCAACTTCGATGGAATCACTTATGCCAAGGGCGGCTCGGTGCTCAAGCAACTCGTCGCCTATGTCGGTCGCGAAGCGTTTTTCGCCGGGGTCACGAACTATTTCCACGCCAACGCCTGGAAGAACGCGGAACTCGCTGACCTATTGCGCGAACTGGAGAAGACCAGCAAACGTGATCTCGTAACGTGGTCGGCGAAGTGGCTTGAAACCGCCGGCGTCAACACCCTGACGCCCGAGATTGTC
The DNA here is from genome assembly GCA_016463265.1 of Microbacteriaceae bacterium. GTDB lineage: Bacteria > Actinomycetota > Actinomycetes > Actinomycetales > Microbacteriaceae > MWH-TA3. The sequence continues at coordinate 448 of JAEMRP010000086.1, forward strand.
ACCGACGATGACGGAATCATCACGTCGTTCGATATCGTCCAGACCGCGATCGCGGACTACCCGACGATTCGCCCGCATCGGCTTGCCGTCGGGATTTATGGGTTCCGCGGAACCGAACTTGTTCGCACCCAACGGGTGGAACTCGACATCGACGGCGAGCGCACAGCGGTGGCCGAGCTGATCGGCGCACACCGCGGCGCATTAGTGCTCGTGAACGATGACGACCTCGCGTACGCAAAGATTCGACTTGACGACGAGTCATTGGCCATCGCGATCGACCACCTTTCCGACATCGCCGACCCGCTCGCACGCGCGTTGGTGTGGGGAAGCGCCTGGGATTCGACCCGCGACGCCGAGATGGCACCGAGTGACTTTGTCGACCTCGTGTTGGGGAACATCGCGACCGAGACCGAGTCCACGACGGTGCGGACCGTCCTCGCTCAACTCGCCACGACGGCTCGAATGTATGTCTCACCCGACCGCAAGGAAAACACGATTCGCCGGATCGCCGACTCGATGCTCGAACTCGCCGAGAACGCCGAACCGGGTTCAGACCAGCAGTTCCAGTTCCTACGGACGTTTGCATCGATGGCCGATACGGCGGCACATGCCGTGGTCCTCGGCTCAATCCGCTCAGGAGAACGAGCCATTCCGGGTATCACCATCGACACCGATCTTTCCTGGGACCTGCTCGAAGGCATGGTCTTGGCGGGCGGAGCGGGCGAGGCCGACATCGCCGCAGCGCAGGCTGCCGATAACACCTCGAACGGCCAGCAGGCGGCCGCCCGTGTTCGCGCAACGATTCCGACAGTTGAAGCCAAGCGGGCAATCCTTGAAACAATGCGTGACGACGCCACCATCGCGAATTCACTGTGCGATCACTATGCGCGCGGCTACACCCACGTCAACGACGCCTCGGTGTTCGACGGCCTCGACACCGCGTATTTTGATGCGATACAGAATGTGTGGGATTCACGCACATTCAAGATCGCCGAATACTTTGCCATTGGGCTGTACCCCTCCGTCATGGCGAACACACGCCTCGCCTCAGCCACCCGCTCATGGCTCGACAGCAACGAATCGGCTCCGTCGGCGCTCCGTCGTATTGTCATCGAGGGCCTGGCGACGGTGGACCGTGCCCTGGCGGCACAACGACGTGATGCCGAGGTCATTCGGTGACCACCTGGACGGAAGTCACCGCGTTCCTCGGATCAAACGCAACGGTGTTTCGAATCCTCGCGATTCTGTTCGGGGCGGCCATCGTCCGGCTCATTGTCGTGATGACCATCAATCGCGTCATCGCTCGCGTTGTCGCCGAGGACGTCACCCCGAGCCCTCGCACCACCGCCAAAACCCAGAACGCTCGGTTGGCGGGGCGTACCCAAACGCTGGGCTCTGTCCTGCAGTCGTTTGCGAACTGGGCCGTCGGAGCGGTTGCCCTCATCCTTGTTCTCGGTGAGTTGGGGTTCGAGATCACCGCGATTGTTGCCAGCCTGGGAATCCTCGGAGCCGGGATCGCACTCGGTGCGCAAGATGTCATCCGCGACATTTTCAATGGCATTTTCATGGTGTTCGAAGACCAAGTGGGAGTTGGTGACAAAGTCGACCTCGGTGATGTCAAGGGGGTTGTCGAAGAAGTGACGATTCGTATCACCAAGGTTCGCGACGCGAAGGGCGTGTTGTGGTTCGTGCGCAACGGTCAGATTCAGCGCGTTGCTAACTTCGATCACAAACGTCGATGAGTGACGACTTTTTCGAGGCGATCGGTGGGCACGCCGCCTTCGATCGAATCGTTCGGCACTTTTACGAGGGCATCAAGACCGACGAGATTCTTCGGCCGATGTATCCCGACGATCTGGACGGAGCAGTGTGGCGTCTCACCGCGTTCCTCGAACAGTATTGGGGCGGTCCGACCAGTTATTCCGATGAACGCGGCCACCCGCGCCTGCGTGCACGGCACGCCGGCTTTCGTATCGACGATGCCGCGCGCGATCGCTGGCTGCTCCACATGACGACGGCTGTCGACTCGGAATCGTTGTCTCCGTTGCACCGCG